>SKHB01000034.1 GCA_007117135.1 Microbacteriaceae bacterium
GGCCGAATTGCGAATCGTGTTTAGTGCGTACCGCTCAGCAGCCTGGCTGGCATCGGTGGAATGTGTGAATGGGTTGGTCGATGCCAGCAGGTCCAGGTCAATATTGATGGGGCGGTTGTCAAAATCAAAAGTCTTTAGAAGTATCTTCTTTGTCACTTTGTCTGTGACAGGTTCCAACACATGTGGTGTGCGGATCTTGTCGACCGATATTTGGTAATCCCAGAATTTGAATTCCTTACCTCGCCCCGTATTGGCGATCAGCCATGCGTTCGGGATGTTGTACGCGTCAGCCAGAATCATTCCGTGAAGAGACGTTGAAATGATGCTTTCGCAAGCCAACATCTGGTTGATTACACCCTCGATGTCGCTTGAAAGCAGGTCAATTATCTTCACGCCGCGAGTCGTCAAGGCCCTTTTTCACCGTTTCTCGGACCATCTCAGAACAATGCCTAACTCGTACTTTTTCTTTATCGAAGGCGAGTAATAGCGTGGCGCTAAAAGCGCTGGATCACCGTATATTCGAGGCGTTCTTACCCCCAACATGTCTAGCTTCCCGCGGGTAAGTGGCCCACGTAGGGCGAGAATTTGCTCTGAGGTGATGTGAGAGAGGCGTTCTGGACCCTCGTCACCGAAACTACCCACGCCCCACACAATCGAGGTGGGGGAAGTGCGCTTGAGAATTGAGCCGATGACCAAATAGTGAGGTTGGTTTCGTGCTGCCCAGACGACGCTCTTGCCCGTCATTTTTTCCACTAACCACGGGCCAAGCAAATCCCCAAAATTCACTTCATTTCGCCACCACCTCATGGGAACTTTGTCATCTTGTAACAGCATGCCTTGATTATCCACTATTCGTTCGCCCCCCACCACGAACAATTAGTGCTTCCTAGCTTTACGCCGGATTTTTGGATAGGACTGCGGGGCTTGATTCTTGGTCAATTTCGGCTTCTCCCTATAGTCCGAGATTGAGCAGTTTCGCCACCTGAACCGTTTGCGACACCTATGTTTGGTCTTGCAGCAATTGCGAGCGCATAACTACACCTCCAGGGAAACAGTAGGAGTGTCGAGGTAATCGATCGTCCGTGATGCCCCAGACCCTAATCTTTGCCTGAACCATCAGCTGGCACTCTATCGACTTTGATGACGTCAGCAAGGTGCTCAACTTTTCGGGGTTCGTGTTTGGGGGTAGATGTGTGGAAATTGTCGGTTGACACCTAGAGGAGGAACCGGGAGCGTAAATTGGGCGAGTGATGGCGGGTGTGAGATTGTGTATCTCGAAAGTAATTGTGGCGAACTTGCCTGGCTCAGGGTCTCTGGCGCATCGAGCTGTAAATTTTTCGTGATGTCAGGGCAAACGAATGCTCCCGTTAAATGGCACCAACGGCCGAGACTAACCTTTAGAGCTGAAATTCAGCTATTTTTAATGTGACATGGAGCCAAGAAAATCGTGAAAAAGCCCGAAGTTGTTTTTTTCTTCGGCGATCCTGTCGTTAGAGGCTCTGGATACCAGCTAACTCAATGGATTCAACCACTTCAACGTTTGAGTAGCGCTCACCCAGTCACCATAGTTCTCGGCGATTCCGGTTTTCTACCGAAAATTCCCCCACACTCAAGTGTGCAAGTGGTGGTGTGTGAAACAGAGAGCGAACTCGACGAGTTCTTTGTTTTGAACCGGCCCGCAGTTATTCTCTACCCCAACCAGTACTACCGGAATTTTAAGGCGCTTTCGTATTCTGACGCGCTTCACGTCTTTGTTAGCCACGGTGAATCAGACAAGCAGTATATGTCTGAAAGGGGGCTAACAGCTTTTGACTTCTTGTTCCTCGCTGGTGAGGTTGCGAAGCAGAGAGTTGAGCGAGATATTCCCGAGTATCCCGCAGACCGGATTCGACTTATCGGACGCCCTCAACTTCTGGACGAGGTGGTTGTTCCCTCTGATATTCCGCCAACTAGTCGAAAAAAGACAGTCCTTTACGCTCCCACCTGGGAGGGTGGAAAGCCCTTCAACCGTTACGGTTCTGTCTATTCCCATGGAGTTACCCTGGTCGAACAAATTCTTGACGATCCACAACTTCGCTTGATCTATCGCCCCCATCCCTTCACCGGCAATATTGTGCCGGAGTGGGGCAACGCCCACCGAAGTATTTTGGGGAAAATACGGGAAGCCAACAACCGCGACGCTACAGCCAATCATTTCCATGACAAGAGCGTTTTCGGGTGGCAGTTGGGCTTCGCTGACCTCATGATTTCAGACGTGTCTGCGGTGGCCTATGACTGGCTGGCAACCGGTAAACCGATCATCCTCACCCGCCCAGCGGAAAGGGAAGCAGTTCTCCCCTCGATTGGTATTTTCGCTGAGTTTGATTTGCTTGACGCCAACCAGGCACCCGAAATTCGAAAGATTATCGGTGACGCATTACATTCTGGTGACCTCCAAGACCGGGTCGGCCGCTGGTCAAAAAAGTACTACTCGCCAACTCTGAACCCCGAAACGGGTCACGAGGTGTTTGTGGATGAAATTTCCGCACTCATCAAACTGGTAAGGGAGAGCAGGACTGTCAGTGAAGAGCGTGTGGCCCACCGACGACCCCTGACGACTACGGGAGTACCGGCTCATTTGGTCGGCCTGCCGGGTGCGGTGGTGCGATGGCTGGGCAAGAAAACTCGCTTTGTTATCCGAACATTTATTCCGGAACGCACACGGTCCAAGTTGACTACAAAAGTTGTAGCCAGAAGTTATCGAATCCTTCAAGATGTGGCCAATTCCGGGAAACCACTCGTCATTGCGGAAGGCCCTGGTTCGACCATTCGGGCTGTCCGGGAGGCATCACTTCTTTTTGGTCCACCTCGAGACAGCCAACCATTAATGTCGATGCCAATCATTGCGATTGCTTCCCTCCACTCGTATTTCCTCGCGCAGTTGGTGATTCGGCTCGGGGGAAGAAAAAATTTGTCCCGAGAGGAGATCGTCTATCTCCGAACCGCGGAATCAATTAAGCGGGCAATTATTGCACTTCGGCCAAGGCACGTGTTTTACAACCAGCTCTCGCCAAGGAACCATTTCGGATTTAGAAATTTTGCAACCCAGCACGTGTTGTTGTGGCCCGAAAGGTTCGGGGAGTCACCCAATCACAACCTGCTGCCCTATGACATCGTGGTGTCGGATTCGCCACGGTTCATCCAAGACGCCCAGCAGAAGGTCTTCTGGGTTGTTGAGTCAACGCTAATGTCCTCGGACCAGTTTATTTCAGTAGCCACGAAGCAGCTATAGAGTGGGCCGGTCGGTTACAGTGTGGGTGTGGGATTAATGCCGGCATCGTCGAGAACATTATCCGGAGAGTGGTCTAATCTTCTGGGTTTTTTGGGTTGGGTTATTCGCTTCGGACGCAAAATTGGAGCTGTCGCGAGGTCTCAGACAATTCTTGTCGTGGCGGTTTCTATCGCCGCACAGCTGTCGTTCATCATCGCTTTCTTTTTGCCCGTAAAGATTCTTTTCCTTCTTGAGGGGACCCGGGTTCCACGGTTCTTTCCGCGCGCTCTTCTGGAGATGGATCGAGATCAACTCATCATTTACATGGCGATCACTGCGTTGGTGGCATTTGTTCTCTACTCCGTTTTCGACAGGCTCACAAAAGTTTTGGTGGAGCAGGGCTCGCAGAAGGTTATTTCTTACGCCCGCAAGATGGATATCGTACGGAATCAGGAAGAAAAAATACGTCGCGCCTATCGTGCCTTCAGCACCTCATTGGCAAACCTGGTCTTCCTTCTCCTTTCACTGACCGTTTTGGCCTTAATTTACCGTCTCGTTTTCTTTGTTGTTCTGGCGTTATTTGCGGTTCTTGCTGTGGTTTTTCTCGTTGTCGCCATGAAGGGTGACCACTACCGACAATTATTCTTGCGCCGTGTATCGAAAATCTTTACGGCGCTGTCGAACATCGGATTTCTTGTGGTCTTCACCGCTATCCTCACTGACTACCTCTCAGGTGGGGGCCCCAACCTCATCATTGCGTTGATTTCAATTCTCTTTGCACGGCGCAGTTTGTCGAAACTGCCCAGTGTGGCAAGAAGCATGTTGTCCCTTTTTGGAAAGAGAAACCTGTTGGATGCATTGTTCATCAAAGGCCAACCTCTTGTGAAAGCAGATTCGCTCAAGAAGAACCCATTTAGTCGACTTCTTGTAGGCCGAGAGTGGGACGCCGTCGTATCTGACGTTGTGCAACAGATTAGGCTCCCCGTGAGCTATGCTGTGGAGTCAGTGACCTGGTCACCCAGCTCGAAAACCGGCATCACCGATTTGCGTGTTGAGGCATCTGTGGGCGACGATCAGAAAGTCTTTGTTGCCAGGTTTTTCCACCCACGAAAGAACTTGTCCGCTCGGCGGGAAAGACTGATTCTGACGAGCGGACTCAAGAACCTTCCTGCGCCGGTCTTTATCGGCGCGGGGGAGGTTGACACTCTCGAGTGCCACTTGCTTGATGTGACGGGCTTGTCTCCTTGCCCCGGACCATGGGAAAAGAGCCATGACACAGCGCTCAAGGCACTTCTGTCAGTACCCCCACCGCGTGAATTCGTGAAAAACTACAGGCGCTCCGCCCCGCTTCTTCTCGACACCATCACAGAGAAGGGTGTGGAGCGCGCTAAAAAAGTGGCAGCCAGAGCAGGCCACCGTATTCCCTCGGCATGTATTGATGATATTTTTCGCGATATTAATTTTGCGTCCAAGCAACCCGTCGCGTTCACCAACCCGGATGTTGAGCCCTCATCGCTGTGGTTCACCGGGGACGGCGAGCCAGTTCTCCTTCACTGGGGTTCATGGTCACTCCGACCAATTGGCGCACAGCGACCAAAAACAATCAGCCCCCATGGCTCTTTTGCGGACGTTATTGCCTTTGCTGAGCGTAAACCGGCGCCGGGGGATTCGTCGGAGGCTCCTTCCGTCGGTCGGGTTGCTCTCATGTCGGCCTTCGCTAAGGATTTACGGCGCAAAGAATATGGGCTGGCGGGGCAAAAACTCGTCCGGCTGTGCAACAAGGAAGTGCTATCTGGAAGTGTTACCGAGGATGAAGCCGGCGAAGACTCGGATGACAATGAGGAAGAAGAAGATGAGGACGACATCTAGTGCGAAGTCTCACCGCGCTTCTTGGCTCGTGCACCTTTGTCGCCGGTCTCTCGGTGGGGGGGCGAGGAGCCGAGCCTAATCTTGCACAAGGTTGGTTGACAACTTCACCCGGAACCAGATTCGGCGAAAAATGCCTCGACGGCGGAGCTTCCCCCGGGCGTACCCAGGTTTTTTTGCTTGCGCAACACTGAGAGTGTGCTCGATAAACATTTCTCGGCCGGTCTCGGGGTCACGGACGGGAGAAAAATACCTGCTGGTCCACGAAATGCCCCCTAGCGGGGTGTCTGATTGGAGCAGCGCCAACATGCTCTGAGCAGTTTCTGATGCTTCATGGTCGCGGACGGTGGGAACTGCTTGGAGAATCCCGCAAAAGGTGAGGTCAGCGGCTGGTTCAGCTGGAGACGTCATAATCAGAGGTTTACCCGTGGATAGCCAGTCATACGCCACGGCCGAAATATCCGACACCATGGCATCCACCGCCTCTAGGTGCCATCCGAAGGGCGTGGTGTCAACAAAATGGCCTGACTGCGGATCTTTATGTTGTGCCTGCTTGACGAGCTCCGCAATTTTCTGATTGCGTTCTGCCCACTCAGCATCAAGTGTCCCCGTCAGCGGGTGAGGCCGGTAAATGACGCGAAATTGCGGGGACTTCAGCAACGACTCAATGAGTTTTTCGCCATGAGACACCACAGAGCCGTAGCGCGACTGCGGAGAGCCGCCCTCCCAGGTGGGCGCATACAGCACCGAGTATGGCCGGAGAGTTTCTGGCACAGACTTGGGAATGGGGTGTTCGTCGAGGAGTTGGGGTCTACCAATTAGCCTAATCCGGGAGGCGGGAAAACGCGGGAGAGATTTTTTGACCCGGTCAACCGCCATCTCGCCGGCCAGGAATAGCACATCGAAAACAGCGAGCCCAGGCCTCGACATATAAGCTTTCTCGGACTCGCCATGACTCACAAAGATGTGTTGCGCACCCGAGTAAAACAGAGCGATGAAGTTTCGTGGATGTCTGTTTGGGTAGAAGATGACGTCTGGAGCAAGCTCCCGGATTATGTTCCGGCATTCTCTAACCGATGAAAATTGCCGCAGGGTGAGAGAGGGAATGCCAGGAAACTGTTGTGTGTTTTTCGATGTCGGAATAAGCACGTGGACAGTGCATTCTTTGCTGAGCCGTTGCAGTGGCTGAAGCCATTGGTGTAGCTGGTAGTCGGATTGCCGGCGGTCAAGATCGCCAACGAAGAAAACCACGGAGGGGCGTTGCGTGGACATATCTGTAGCTATGTCGGTGCGTCACCCGGAAGGATGAGCTTTCGTGGATTCCAGGCCGGGAGATAAAACGTCCATCATTCCCAGAGCTCTAGAAAGGTCCTGACCAGTGTCCACTTCAATAGCTTCCTCCAGAGCAATCACGACAGGCTCAAACGACGCTTTCCCCTCATCGATGATCATCTGGATTGCTGCTTCGAAATAATCTTGGTCGCCAACTTGACGCAACGCCTCAGTCAGAGCATCCCGGTGTTCGCTTGAGACAAAGTTGATTCCTACTGCTTCGCCGCGGGCACCATCTAGCTGTTTACCAATGCGAGAAATTTGTCCAGCCTCATTCAACACATACTTCACTTCTTCGTCGGCGGTGTCTGCCTCGTTCACCACAATAAATGACGTATCCGAGTCGACTAAGTCTTCGCACAGCGGAAGAACTTTCTCGCTGAAGACCACATCACCGTTCATCCACAGCACCGGGCCCGGAGGAATACTCTCGAGAGCCTGCAAAAGACTCTTTGAGGTGTTTGTTTCCGCATACCGGGGATTCACAACAAGCTGCGCGGTTTTGGCCAAGAAGTCGAACCGCTCCGCCATGTGACCTGTCACCAGGGCCAAAGAAAAAGAGTTCCCAAACGCCTGATCAAGATTATTGAGCTGTTGGTCCAGGATGGTCCACGCTTCCCGAATTTCTGTGAGCGGTTTCGGTTCGGGTAAGCCCAACCGTGTTCCCATCCCAGCTGCCAAAATGACTGAGGTGAATCTGGGGGTCATCTTTGTCCTCTGGGTCGTCGAGTGCTGGTCACCACAAGCTCACGTAGTGCGAGAGCTTGCTTCGATGACGCCTCTCCTACCTTACCGTCGGAGATGATTTTTTCTCTCACCACGGCTAGCGCGTCTCGATATGTCGCGAGGTAGTCAGACGGGGCGTTGAGAGCGTCGGTCAGCGCTGATAACAACCCGTCGGTGGTGGACAAAATGTCTCCTGCGCGATACTCGGGCGCGACAAAAAAACGTCGGGGTCTTTTTTCTGGAATATCGACAAAAATGGTGGGCTTGTCCATCACCGCAAACTCGAAAGCCAAAGACGACCAATCGGTGACAAAAACGTCAGCTAGTTTCAGCAAGTCGACCGGGGAGGGGTAATCGGCTTGTGACCGGAAAAAAACCGGGGGAGCGTCTTGTGGGGCGGCCCCTGAAATGTGGTGGTTTCGAATAACAACGTCTGCACCCTGCTTGGCCGCCCAATCGGACAGTCGGCTGAACAGGTCAGGCCCGAAGCTACCAAGCCCCGGTACTGGGCTGGCCGGGTCTTGTGGATCCCAGGTGGTCCCAAACGCGACAACAGGTGCGTTTGAGGCGGGAAGGTGCAGCCGTCGTCGGAGTTCCTCTTTCGACGGTGACTCGTTGACGTATTTATCAAGTGGGGAATGGCCCAGGACACGAATCTTGTGTCGTGGCAACTTGGCAATGCGCTGGTAGGTGTCAGCCAAGAATTCTGAGGCCACCCACACTTCGCGGTAGCGGCGCAAAAAAGAGGGACGCCTGATGGGCTTGAAACTGATGCCATGCCACACATCGATGATTGGCAAATCGGAAAGCCACGCCAGAATCCCTAACGAGCGGGGCCTGTCTGCAAAAATTGCTAGGTGGGACCTGGCGAGAGTTATCGCCCCCCGAAGGGTGTCAAGCGGTAGCGGTTCAACCCAATCAGAATGTTTCTTCGTTACATGCTCGAGGTGTTGGCGGTCGAATGATGTGACCAGAAAACGGGTTGAATCGGGAAAAGCTGACCGATAGGCCTCGACGACATCCCAGATTGTTGGTCGAAATGTGGCCTCGAAAAGAACCACTTGGTGGCGTTGCCCCCTGGTGTCACCGAGAACCAATCTAATCAGAGCCCCGACCAGCAAAAATAGAGAGCTACGCCCAAGAATTAGCCAGTGACGAAGTTTATTAGGCTGGAATCTCACAACGAGAGCTTATAGGCGATATCGCTGTTGCGGAGTGAGAAGAGCCTCACACCGTGCATACTTTAGCTAAGTTGCCGGGAACCGGCGTATAAGGTTTCTAAGGTGAAAACAGCCAACCGCTTTATCGGTGATGTCCCGCCGTTTTTCACCGATATGGCCTCAGAAGAACTGGGTTCTGTGCCCAGGCAACTGGGCATGGTTGATGTTTCACACATCATCTTCGGTCGAATGATCCAGGGCATGGTTGATGCGCTGAGCTCTGATGATCCCCACCAGACCCTTCACGATGCGTTTGTTGCCTGGTCACCACAGACCGCCGGTGAGGTATTGGGGCTAGAGAACAGGCTTGCCTGGCATAGTGAACACCCCCTCCATTTCGCCAAACCCTGGGACTCTCAACCACCTGGGCCATCCTGGCGCCGCCGGCGCGAGGATTTGATGGAGCGAGAAGCTAAAGAAGCGGGCATTGAGGGGTGGCAGAGGGAGTATGGCTGGAAAGGTTTTGGTCCCCCCCACCGACACACTCGTCCAGATGGAGGCGGGCAGGCTAATTCGTGTTCGGGACATTATTGCCCGGGAAGGCTTCAACGTGTCCCTGTCACCTGGAGCGATACCGTATGTGGCTGGCGACGAGGTGCGGTTTCGCCCCCGCATCGGCTGGCATCGCTTAGCCTCCGCCATATCGCTGGGGTATGACGCAATACCGATGGTGGTGTCCTGGCGGAGGCTAATTAGGTTGTCTGAGGTGGAGTCGTGGGTGAATGTGAAAAATGGGCCATTCACCACTGACGAGGCGGTAAAGATTTTTGCCGCTGTGTTTTGGGATAGGGACGTCTAAATTCACGCCGAATTAGCGGGTTTCGAGATTCCCGCTAGCCTTGAGGGGTGAGTAGTAGAGAAAACCCTTTCGGCCAAGTGCTTGTTGCCATGGTCACCCCGATGACCGCTGAGGGGGAGGTGGACTGGCCATCAACGGAAAGCTTGATGGATTACCTCATCTCCCACGGAACAGACGCTTTAGTCGTCACCGGCACTACCGGTGAAACGTCAACCTTGACCGATAAAGAAAAACTGCAGTTGGTGACTGTCGGTAAGCAGGTTGCTGCAGGCCGCGCGAAGATCATCACCGGTGGGGGGTCAAACGAAACTGCTCACGCCATTGAGCTCTACAAAGCATCAGAAAAAGCCGGTGCTGACGGTGTCATGGTGGTGACCCCGTATTACAACAAACCCACCCAAGCAGGTATTCTCACCCACTTCAGGTTGATTGCCGACGCCACCGACTTACCCGTCATTTTGTATGACATCCCCGGCCGCACCGGTGTCGAAATCCGATACGACACAATTCTTCGTGCAGCAAAACACCCCAACGTTGTTGCCGTCAAAGACGCCAAGGGTGACTTGGCTGAAGTATCGCGGGTGTTGAACCAAACAGATTTGATGTATTTCGCGGGCGACGACGCAAACGCCCTCCCCACCCTCGCCATTGGCGGGGTGGGAATGATCAGTGTGACGGCAAACATTGCCCCTGAGCCGTACCGGTTGATGGTGGATGCGGTCAACCGTGGGTCGCTGCCTGAGGCAACAGAGCAACACAAACTGTTGGAGCCTCTTGTTCGCGCCACCATGACACACGTGCCTGGCACCGTCGCCACCAAATACATCCTTCACGGCCTGGGACGTATTACCTCCCCCCGGGTGCGTTTGCCCCTGGTGGGCCCAGAAGACGACCAGGCTGCCCTCATTGAGGCGAACATCGACCAGGTTCACGGGGTGCCTGGTGTTGACTTTAGTAATTTCCGGCCGGATAGAAACGCCGCCGCAGGCGGCGCCTTACCCAAGGTTGCCGGCACCACCAGATAGGACACTGTGGCCAAACCACTGTTAGACCCCCCCAAACTTTCGCCGAACACCATGCGGATTATTCCGCTGGGTGGTGTGGGGGAAGTGGGCAGAAACATGACCGTCATGGAACTAGACGGCAAACTGCTCGTTGTTGACTGCGGGGTGTTATTCCCGGAAGAACACCAACCGGGCGTTGACCTGATTTTGCCGGACTTTGGTCCGATCTCAGACCGGTTAGACGACATTGAGGCGATTATCCTCACCCACGGTCACGAAGACCACATTGGTGCGGTGCCGTATTTGTTGAAGCGCCGTGCGGATATTCCCCTCATTGGCTCCACGTTGACTCTGGCGCTGATTGAGGCGAAACTCAAAGAACACCGCATCACCCCCTACACCCTGACTGTTCAGGAAGGCTCGAGGGAGCGTTTTGGCCCCTTCGACGCAGAGTTTGTTGCCGTGAACCACTCCATCCCCGACGCTCTCGCGGTGTTTCTTCGAACCAGTGCTGGGACAGTGCTTCACACGGGCGACTTTAAAATGGATCAGCTGCCACTAGATGGCAGGCTGA
>SKHB01000123.1 GCA_007117135.1 Microbacteriaceae bacterium
CTGCGGATGTAGCTCAGCTGGCTAGAGCGCCACCTTGCCAAGGTGGAGGTCGCGGGTTCGAATCCCGTCATCCGCTCCACGCAGAGCCGCCCTCCGGGGCGGCTCGCTGCGTCCTGGCTCAGGGCTGGCCGAAGCCCTCCGGCAGCTCGGTGGACAGCAGCGACGCGTGCCAGCGGGCCTCGACCCAGCGGTCCCCGTCACGCTTCCACACGATGGTGACGATGCAGTGGAAGCGGCCGGTGAGTCCGCCGAGCGTCAGCAGCTGGGTGAAGTCGACGACCCCCATGCCGGTCGTGCCCCAGTCGACCGCCTCGTAGCGCGAGACGAGCGTGTCGGTGGCTGCGCCCATCGCGTCGAGCTGCCCGAACAGACCGTGGAACCACGCCTCCCAGCCCGCGCGGTCCCGGATCACCTGCGATCCACCCTCGGGGTCGATGTCGATGATGCCGAAGTCGTCGTCGCAGCGCGCCGCGAGCGTCGTGAAGTCGTGGTCGCGGACGGACGCGAACAGCTCGGCGGTCTCGGCGGCGAAGGGCTCGTCGAGCGCTGCGAGCTCGGCGAGCGTCAGCATCGGGTCCGTCGCGATGGTGGTCATGCTGCTCACTCCTTCTGCGGTGCGGCTGCGCCGCGGCCGGCGTCGTCGAGATGGGGGCGACCGCCCCTGAGGGCTCGAGGGTAGAGCGAGACCGGTGGCCGGCCGGTAGGCGGAACGGGGCCGTGCGTCGTGCTGGTGCGACACCTGTGGGCCCGGCATGGGCGAACTCGCAGCGGCTGGGCGGACAGCCGGCGATACTCCGCCATGGCCATCACCACGCTCGTCGTCGAGGACGACCCGCTCACACGCCTCATGCTGCAGTCGACGTTGGCTGCAGGAGGTCTCGACGTCGTCGCGGTCGGTCGTGCCGACGAGGCGCTCGCTGTCGCGGCGGAGCGGGCGATCCGTCTCGCTGTCCTCGACATCCATCTCGGGGTGGGCCCGTCGGGGCTCGATCTGGCGCAGGAGCTGCGCAGACGGCAGCCGGACGTCGGCCTGATCATGCTCACGAGCCTCGTGGATCCACGGCTCGCCGGCGACGGCGCTGCGGAGCTGCCAGCGCACGCGCGTTACCTGCCGAAGTCGGCCGTCACGTCGGTCGAGATGCTGCGCGGCCTCATCCGAGAGGTGCTCGCAGAGGTCGCCGCAAGGCAGACGCTTCCAGGGGACCCCGGCGCGCGGTGGACCCGGCCGCGCAACGACGGTGAGCAGGGTCTGCGTGCGTTGACCGACGCGCAGATTGCGACACTCCGGCTGGTCGCGGAAGGGCTGAGCAACGCAGAGATCGCGGCACGCCGGTCGATATCGGCGCGCACCGTCGAGAAGACGGTGCAGCGCATGGCGCGTGTGCTCGGCCTCTCCGCCGACGTCGCACGCAACCAGCGTGTCCACCTCGCGCGCGTCTACTTCCGTGGTCTCGGCGGCTTCGTCGATCCCGGGGACGAACCTGCGCGACCGGGCACGGGTTGAGCCGAGCCGCCAGCCGAGCCGTCAGCCGAGCCGTCAGCCGAGCCGCCTCAGGGTCGACGCCGGACCGCGTCGTCCGGCTGCGTCATGACCTCGGGGGAGAGTGGTTCCTCGACCCGGTCGTGCTGCTCGCGATCATGCCACCCACGATCCTCGCATCGGTCGCCGACCTCGCGGAGCCGAGCCTCGCGAGCGTCGTCGGCTGGACGGTCGCCAACGTGGTCGGGTTCATGCCGTGCTTCGCGATCGCCTATGGACTCGGCCGCGCGACACGGCGGCGTCGACAGGTCGCGCCGCTGCCGATCGTGATCACGGTCCTCGCCGGCGCACTGCTCGGCGCGCTCAAGGTGCTCGGGACGGCCGGTGCCGGGACCGCGCTCGGACTCACCGGGATGGGTCAGGGATCGATCGGCGGTCGCGCCGTGCTGAGCGCCGTCTTCGGCCTGGTCGCTGTTCCGGCCCTCATCCTCCTGCGTGCGACGCTCGCCCGGCACCGGATGGAGCACCGGCTTCTGGTCGCGGAGACGTTCGGCAGCAGGATGATCACCGAGGAGGGGACGGCGGCCCAGCAGGAGGCAGCCGTCGTGCTCGATGAGCTGCGCGATGCGCTCGCCCATGCGGAACCGTCGCGCGCCTCCGGGCTGCTCACCGAGGCGGTCGAGCATCGTCTGCGACCACTGACCCATCGCCTGTGGTCGGGGGCACGCATCCCGTCGAGCGACCTGACCGTGGGTGGGCTCATCCGAGCGATGCTGCGGCGGCCGAGCTATCCCGTGACCGGGCCGGCGCTCGCCCACGGCGCCGTCGTGACCTTCTTCGCGCTCAACCGCGTCAGTCCGTTACGCGCGCTATCGACAGGCGTGATCGTGGCCGGTGCGCTGGTCGCGGTGCTCATGCTCGCTCGCACATCGCGACCTCGCATCGGAAGCACCGCCGCCGGTGTCACCCACCTCGCCCTCGTGCTCGTGGCCGCGTCTGCCAGCATGGCGCTCATGCAGAGCTGGCTCGCACCTGCGTTCGTGATCCCGACCTCGATGCTCGTGGTCTTCACGTTCGCGTGGGTGGCCCCGCTCGTGCTGATCTCCGGCATCGTTGCGACCGCCGCGCACGACCGTGACGCGGTCCGCACGCAGCTGGTCGGGATGCTCGGGCCCGACTGGTACGGGCAGCTGATGCGCAGCCATCTCGATGCTGCAGCAGCGCGCGACATCGCCGATCGGCTGCACGGCGACCTTCAGGGTGAGCTGCTCGCTGCGGCTGCGCGCATCGACCGTCTCGGTCAGGATGACGTCGGGATCGGGGCGGAGCTGACGCGGGTCGGCCAGCTGCTCGATGGGGCGCTGAGCATCCGGTCGGACGTCC
>SKHB01000150.1 GCA_007117135.1 Microbacteriaceae bacterium
ACCGTCACACAGAACCCCAGACGGTAAAGCAAGTCAAAGGGGTGGTCAGCCATGGTCTCACCCCATTGGGCAACCGCTCCTGTTTGGAGATTAGATGATGGTGAGGTCTCCAGTGCGATTTGGCGGTCTTTCACCCACTGAGACAGCCTGCCCATGGTCACCGTCATGTCTTGGCCTGTGACTTCCACCTCTAAGTCTTCAGCGATACGAACACCGTGACCGAGACGAAGCGCTCTCCCGTCACGAAGTGCACTTCGAATGCTGTCTAAACCGTCTGCTTCTCCGGCGTGAACGGTGATGGGGAAATTGTTGGCAAAAAGTAGGTCGAAAGCATCCGCCATGCGTGACGGTGGGAAACCTGCCTCGGGGCCTGCAATATCAAACCCGACAGCGCCTGAATCGCGGTGTCGGAGCGCGAGCTCAGCAATCTCGACACCGTTATCGAGGTGGCGCATGGCGCTGACCAACTGACCAACCCGGATGGCGCGACCAGATGCCCGCACCTCGGCAACACCCTCATCGAGACCTGCCTGAACAGCTTCAACAGCCTCATCCAAGCTCAACCCCATGCGAAGGTGTTGTTCGGGAGCCCAACGGATTTCGCCATAAATAACACCGTCGTCGGCGAGGTCGAGGACGAACTCTTTGGCGATACGCTGCAGTGCTTCAGCGGTTTGCATGACACCGGTGGTGATGTCGAACGTTTTCAAGTAGTCGACGAGGGAACCGGAATCCGACTGGTCAGCAAACCATTGGGCAAGCTCGGTGGCATCTGTCGATGGCAATTCGAGGTTGTGTGAGGGGGCTAGGTCGATGATGGTTTGGGGCCGTAGACCCCCGTCAAGGTGGTCGTGAAGCGAGACTTTGGGAAGTTTGTTGAGGTCGATGTCGGTGCCGGGGAGAAGAAATGTCACGAGGTTAGTTCCCTTTCAGGTCGTTGGGGCCAAAGGCATCGGGCAACACCTCGGTGATGAGTTTTTTGCCGGACACGGTGTCCAACACCATGCCGGGGGCGGCGTGTTCAAAAAGCAACTGCCGACAGCGACCACAGGGCATCAGAGTGTTGCCGTTGCCGTCGACACAGCTAAACGCCACCAGTTTTCCGCCGCCTGTGCGGGCAAGTTCTGATACCAGACCACACTCTGCACACAACCCCACGCCATACGACGCATTTTCGACGTTGCAGCCGGTCACAATACGACCGTCGTCGACAACTGCGGCAGCGCCAACGGGAAAGTTCGAATAGGGGGCGTATGCGGTGTTCATTGCCTCAATGGCGTGCGCCTTGAGGGCATCCCAGTCAATGTCCACCAACTACTCCTTCACATACGGCTGGCCGTCAGCAGCTGGCGCGCGCACGCGACCGACGAAGCCGACCACGGCGATGATGGTGACCAGGTAGGGCACCATCAAAATAAAGTCGGTCGGAATACCGGGGCTCACCTGGTTGGCCCACACCCGCAAAATGATGCTGAACCCAAACAGCAGTGCCGCAGCGGACATATACAGCGGGTGCCAACGGCCAAGAATGACCACGGCGAGCGCGATAAAGCCTTGACCGCCGGTCATTTCTTTACCAAACGCTCCCACGTTTCCAATGGTGATGGCGGCACCTCCGAGGCCCGCCATCAGCCCGCCAAGCGTCACCCACCAGAACCTGGTGCGTTGGACGTTGATGCCAACGGTGTCGGCTGCCAGCGGGTATTCCCCGACCGAGCGAGCACGAAGACCACGCTTTGACCTAAACAGCACCCACCACAACACCGGAACGGCAATAAACGCAGCAAATACCGTCATGCGGTTTTCAAACAGAACTGGTCCAACAATGGGGATGTCAGATAGCAACGGAATCGAATAAATCGGGAGTGTGCCCGGAGCGTTTGTTGACGCGGCGTCACGGGTCAACCACTGGGAAAACAGGAAGTTGGTGATACCAATCACCAGGACGTTTAACACCACACCGACAATGATTTGGTCGGCGAGGAATCTCACGGCAAAGACTGCCAACACCATGGATACCAGAGCCCCGGAAACCATCGCTGCGACAAGCGCAACATACAGGTTGCCGGTCATGGTTCCCACAACGGCCCCCACAAACGCACCGGCCAACAATTGGCCTTCGATTGCGATGTTGACCACACCGACGCGTTCAGACATGACACCTGACAGGCCACCGAAAATAATCGGAATAGCCAGAACCAGTGCGTTGCCCAGCAGGAAGGCGACGGGGACGGTGTCCCCTGCCCCCACCCAGCCCAACAACGCCAGGACGGCAACGGCGCCGAAGATCACCAACCACCACAGCGGAACAGGCTTGCGCCTGTTCACCCACAGCGCCGCCGTAATGGACATGGCAGCCATCAAGATGCCTGCGGCCAACCCGATGAGGTTTGATTCGGCAACAAAGGGGGGTAAAGAGAAGGGGGCGCCATCCCTGGTGAGCCGGTAGGCGACAGGTTCTGCTCGACCAAAAATGCCGAACGCGAAAGCAACAACAAGGCTGAACCCCGCCATCACGGCGGGAGCCTTCCAACTGACTTTCGCTTCGGCAAGAGAAAACAGCCCGGGGGTTACTTCAGTGTTGTTGTTCACTTCGTTGCCCCCTTCCTCGACAGCCTGGCTCTGAGTTTGTCCAGTGCCGGGCTGTCCGCCACGACGGGGAGTCGGAACATCGCACGAATCAGTGGTGGCGCGGCAATAAACAACACGATTGATGCCTGCACAATGCTCAACACTTCAGGGGACACACCAATGACCTGCATTTGGGGGCCGCCAGCTTTGAACGCTCCAAAAAGAAGCCCGGCGAAGGCGATACCTATTGCGTTGCCACCACCAAGAAGTGCAACGGTGATG
>SKHB01000028.1 GCA_007117135.1 Microbacteriaceae bacterium
TGCCGGAGTAGAGGGTTTCCACCAGGGTTCCCTCACCGAGGGTTCCTTCGCGCAGTTCAACCTGCCGGGGTCCCACACACCACAGGGCCCTCGGGTTCATTGTCACCACCGCGCTCACTTTTGCTTCATGTTCGTGGTCTTAGACTAGCGTCCGTGAAACACCGGACCGTTGTGGACTCCCTTGTGCGGGGGTGGGCCTTTGTTCGCTCGGTCGTGGTGTATCTGAATCCGTGGGTGATGAGTTCGTGGCGGCGCTTCTATGGGGAGCTGTTAGCCCCCGGTGATGTCGCCATCGACGTCGGTGCTCATGTGGGGACACGTGCCCGAGCGATGCGGGCGGTGGGTGCCACGGTTATTGCGCTGGAGCCGCAGCGCCCATTTTCAACATTTCTTCGACGGACTTTGCCGAAAAACATTGTGGTGATTGAGGCGGCTGCGGGTCGCAGCGAATCGACCGCCTATATGGCGGTGTCTTCTCGTCACCCGACAGTGTCGTCGCTGCATGACGATTTTGTGTCGTCTGCCCCCGCGGCAGCCGGTTTCGAAAGGGTCCGGTGGGATGGTCGGCAGGAGGTCAGCGTCACTACCCTTGACGCCGTTATCGCCCATCACGGCACGCCGCGGTATATCAAAATTGATGTGGAAGGCTTTGAAGCGGAAGTGCTCGCGGGTGTGAGCGGCACAGTTGAGCTGATTTCTGTCGAGTTTCTGCCCGTCATGTCTCACTTGAGCCTTGCCGTGATCGACAGGCTTATTGAGATGGGTGACTACCGCTTCAACCCCGTGGTAGGGGAGACAGGGCGCTTCCTCTGGGGAGAGTGGCGCGATTCCGCGGCGACAAAAAAGTGGTTGGAAGACCTTCCTGCGTCGAGCAAGTCGGGGGACCTATTCGCCCGGTTGACTGCGGCCTAAGCCTGTTCGTCGCCTCGTAGCAGGCTGGCCAGTGTGTGAAAGATGCCGGGAGCGGCGGCAATAACCGAGCCTGTCTCTTCGGGGCGCTCATCGGTGAACCAGCCTTCGACCAAAACTCCTGCCTCACGCAGGAGAACTAAACCGGCAGCGATATCCCAGGGCTGGAGAATTCGTTCCCAAAAACCGTCAAGCCGACCAGCTGCAAGGTAGGCAAGGTCAAGTGAGGCAGCACCCATCCTTCTAATGCCCGCACAGTGGGGAAGAATTCGGCTGGCATCGGCGGCATGGTCGTCGATGTGAGCCATCTGGCCAAACGGAAAACCCGTGCCCACAAGAGCGCGGTCGAATTCTTCCACCTGCGAGTGGCCGATGGCCACACCGTTGAGGTGTGCGCCCTGGCCTGTTGCTGCGGTGAATGTTTCTTGTTTGATGGGGTCGTGAACCACACCCAGTGTCAACGTGCCGTCCACTTCCAGTGCGATTGACACAGACCAGTGGGGTATCCCCCTCAAAAAATTGGTGGTGCCATCCAGGGGGTCCACAATCCACCGCCTGGAACCGCTGGCTGTTTCGCCACTTTCTTCGCCCAGCCAGCCATCGTTTGGTCTTGCCCCGCGAAGCATTGTTTTGAGTAGTGAGTCTGCTTCGGTGTCTGCTTGGGTGACAAAATCTCCCGACCGTTTCGCGGTCACATCCAGCTCGCCTCGGCGAGACCAGAAACCACGCAGCATCTCGCCTGCTTCCAGGGCTGCTGAAATCGCCAACGCAAGGTCGTCGCCGGTTGTCTGAGTGGTCACTAGTTGATTGTCCCCGCTCGGGTGCGATTTAGCACATCGGCCACAATCTGAGCGGTATCTGACCAGGTGGGAAGGGCTTCACCTGCCTGGTGGGAGGCGGCCGCCATGGTGGTGCGCAAAGAATTGTCAGTGAGGAGCGTGCGGATAGCCTCTCCGAACGCCCGGTGGTCATCGACAGGGACCAACAGCCCTGCGCCCGGGGCGACCGTGTCTGGCACCGCGCCTGTGGCGCAGGTGACGATGGGGAGTCCTGCGGCCATGGCCTCACCAAAAACCATTCCGTAGCCTTCGAAGCGGGTCGCGAGGGCAAAAATACTCGCCTGCGAATACAGACTGTTCAACTCGGTCGTGGGGACAGAACCCACCAGGCGGAGCCGATCGTCTAGACCGTGGGAGGTCATGAGCTCGCGCAACCAGTCAGCGTAGGCCACATCTCTGTCCAGGCCGGCAACCACTGCCTGCCAGGGCAGGTCGGTGAGGCCAGCCAGTGCTCGAATCAAGACATCGTGGCCTTTCCGCGGCACCAGACTCCCCACAGACACAATCAGGGGAGGGTCCAGGGGCGTGGGCGAGAGTGTTGGGCGCTGTGTGCCAGGTGGCGCGATGGTGATCCGTCGGCGTGGGACGCCGTAGGTGTCATGCAGCAGTGTTGCTGTCGAAGGGCTTGTCACAATGACCTCGGCACACCGGGAAAGGTTGACTTGTTCTCTTCGAAGAAGTTCCTCACGCCGCACCTCGTCCAGGTCACCCTCGTAGGCCAGCGGGTGATGAATCAGACCCACAATGGGGGCTTTTACGCTGCCCAGTACAGCCGGGTCGAGGGCACCGAGTGCCAGACCGTCGATGAGAAGCACCGACGTGCCAGGCACAGCCCGAAGGCGTTTCGCCGCATGCTGAGTATCTTCCGGGGTGGGGTGGGGAAACGAGTCACCTAGTTGCAGGTGGGTCACCAGGTGGCCGTGGTGGGGCAAATGCTCAGACAGTGTTTTGTCGTAGGAATAGCCACCGGTGGGTGTGTTGAGGTCGCCGGGAATGGCAAAAACAAGGTTGCTCTCGCTCATGCCCGTCACTGAACCTTTCTGGAAGCGGTGGAGCGCA
>SKHB01000108.1 GCA_007117135.1 Microbacteriaceae bacterium
CGCGTGAGTGGAGCCGCCACGATGGGCAATGATTTTCATTCTTTGTCAAGACCTCAGAATGACGTTCTGTTAAAGGGCCATAACAACCTTGCTCTTCCTTCCCACTTTGCACTCACCTAAGTGTTTTTTCCATTGGTGTTAGAATCATCACGCGGCATAGATGCCAAACCGCTGCGTCTGTTCATAATATTTCGTTGGTTGAAATAAACACTTCTTTTCGAAGTTCGAATAGGTGTTCTCCAATCACCATATACTTCTTCAAGGTAGTCTTCCAAGGGTGATGGCAAAGGGTAGTCAAAGCCACGCAAATTACGATATTCAACCTTATCAAAAAAACGGCTTGGTCGCCGATGGATTTTTCGAACACGGTAGTCACCTAGAAGTGCCCACGATAAAATTTCGTATTCTTGACCAAACTTAGTCATAAGTATCTTTTCGTTTCGATTTTCTGTGACGGTGCGGACTAGCGTTATTTCAAACCCTTTATTTTGCAATTCTGTAATCAAATCTGCCCAGATATTCATGAAATCTTCACGTTTCACAGCAACACCGACATCCCAGTCCCATGGAATAAAATCGCCATTTCTTGCAATTCCAAGCGCCGTCCCACCGCTAACATGCCAATCGACATTGAACTTGTTCATTATGCCAGCTAATTCACGAAGGCCAATTGCCCGCTCCGCTAGTTCATGCTCGCTCCATATTTTAGTTTTTCTTCGCTTCATCCTGCGAAGTCGGCGCCAAAAGATGACAAGCGCAGAAAATGTCAACAAATTGAATACAATTAGGATGATGACAAGTGCAGAAGGCATAGTGACCACTCTTTTTTTGGGAGCTTTTTAGAACTTTTGGGCCATGAACTATTCAACTTTAGCCAGTTTGTCTTGAGAAAGTTCCGCGTCTTATCGGAGTGATTATTATTCTCACCTCCTCAAATGACACTCGATCATACATACTGCAAAAAAAGTCGCTCACAGTTTTCAAAATCCTCGAGAGTATCGACTTCATGCCAAAAGCCCTCCTCTGCTTGAACCGCCGCCATTGATGACTGTGATATGATGCTATGATAAGCGTTAGCTGGGAAGAGTTGCGTATTTTTTGTACGCCCCAGTTTCGCAGCTTCAAGAAAGAGCAAACTTGAATCCTCTGCACTAAACTTAATAATTTGCAAACTTTGTGCATCTGAAACTTCGGCAGGAACCGCCTTGCTGATTTGTGCCACCATGCCATCGTTAACAACTACATTCATTTCACCGTCCGATCTGGGTAAACGGTTGTCAACAAGAACTGCAGTCTGAGCAGGGTGTTTAATTAACCGGTTCAGCATGTCCGCAGAAAATACAAGATCAGCATTCAGCAAGACAAAAGGAGCACCTTTCATTTGTTCCTTTGCCAACATCATTGTATGAAGACTACCGGTTTTAGAGAAGTGAGGATTGTAAAGAAGTTTAGCAGTCTTTGAGTACCTCTCTTCGATCATTTCTGCCCGATATCCAGTAACGATAACGATATCATCAATGCCTACAGCGTGAAGCGCATCAATCTGATGTTGAAGGATTGAACGCCCTGCAATCTCAACCAGACATTTCGGACGGTCTGCGGTCAGTGGCCTGAGGCGTGTCCCTGTACCGGCTGCCAATATTAGTGCCCGCATGCGCTTTTATCTCCTTCCAGTCATCCAAAAGGACGCTGACATGTTCTTTCTTTTTGTCATATTGGCCGGGAAGCTTTAGGCCAGCCACATGTAAATCTCTGAAAAACATTTGTATTTCTTCGATGTAGGCATCGTAATTGGGTGATACGGACCGGTCAATTACAAACGCCATGAAGCCCTCTTCAGAGAGAAGTCGACTTCCTTTATGTTCTCCGACTCTCTGTCCAGTTTTTCCACCAGAAAAACTTGCAAGCGCTTCGATGGCTGCACCAAGGAAGAAACTCTTGAACCAGAAGGGCCCTGCACTGAAAGGCAGCAACATGCCGCCCATTGCAGCAATATCCTCAGGAACTGGTGTTTGCTCCAAAGAAGCATCCAGCCCTACTGGGTGTGGGAAACTGCGGCCATATTTCTTTGCAAGCCTTACTTTATTTGTTGCAATTGTTGAAATGCTTGAATCATAAATGAAGTCAGACCCTGGCAGGCCTATCGCTAGTGGATTTGTGCCGAATACAGGCTGAGCTGTCTCACGTATGCCGACGGTACGCGCAGTGTTCTTAAGCATGATAATAATTTGATCGCGATCCATAAGCTTTTGACAATAAACCCGCAATGCACCTACTTTTCCTGGGTTGCGCATTGTCAGGATCGCACAACCAAACGATTTCGCAACCTCGCTGGCAGAGTCAAGCGCTTGCTCGAGCTTTAAAAAGCCTACACCATTTGTGCCTTCACAATGGACTGTCGCACCATTCGTCGAAACAGTGCCCGTGTTAATTGCTCCACGTTTCAAAAGCGGAAGCAACGCATGAACGAAATAATGAAGACCGTGCGTTGGCACTCCCATCTTCTCTCCGAGAGTAATTTTCTCGGCAATCGAGGTCGATAGTTCGCTATCAGCATAGGCAGACGCGACTTGGCATACTATCTGCTCAAGCTCCGAGCACGATATCTGTATCGTCTCAGCCCCATCTGGCGAGAAAACGTAGTCTGGCAAACGTTCATCTCCTTTAGCTCGATGAAACAACAGCGGCGATCCATTCTCACAATTTGAGACCCACTATGGGCGCCGCCTTCGAAATTTCTCGTCCATATGACAGAGCGGCATCACACCTGCAAGCTCAAAGCCCAGGAGCAGAGCGAACGTGACAA
>SKHB01000099.1 GCA_007117135.1 Microbacteriaceae bacterium
AAAAAGCAGAATTTGCCACTAACAAGAATCCTTTCGATTTGCCTTGCAAGGCAAATCGAAAGGATTCTTGTTAGTGGCAAATTCTGCTTTTTCAATTGCCCACCCTCCCCCTGCAATTTTTCTGATTGATCAATGTCACAAGCTCCCATCCCCCACATCCCCGGCCAGAAAAAAGTCCCTTTACGCACCAAAATAACGTGGGGCTTCGGCGGGCTGGCCGACAACTTCATGTTCAACACGCTGACCGCGCTGGGGACACTGGTGTATGTCAACCACTTCGGATTGAGCCCCGCGCTGGCTGGCTTGGCGCTCGCGTTCCCGCGCTTGATCGATGCTTTTACGGACCCGTGGATTGGTAATCTATCGGACAACGCCAAGACGCGCTTCGGTCGCCGACGCCCCTTCATGTTATTCGGCGTCATCGCCTGCGTGGTTCTATTGCCGTTGTTATGGACCGTGCCGGGGGTGGAGACCGCGCAGAACCCGTGGTACACCAATTTGCCCTTCCTCTACATCTGCTTTATCGGCTCGATGCTGGCAATCGCCTACACCCTCTTTGTCGTGCCCTATACGGCCTTGGGATTCGAGCTGACACCCGACTATGATGAACGCACCCGAACCCTTGTTTGGCGCATGTATATTGGCCTGGCTGGCTCCCTTGGCGCTGGCTGGCTCTTTCGAATCGCCTCCGAGGACACTTGGTTTGCCGATCTCGGGGCTGGTGCATTCTGGGTTACGGTGGGCGTTAGCCTGGTGGTGCTGATCGCGGGCTTGATCCCCGTGATCGGCTGCCGGGAAGACCTCGAAGTGGAGCGGCAAGAGCCCATCAAGCTCATTCCTGCCATCCGCTACTCGATGACAAACAAACCATTTGTCATTCTTTTTATCTCTTACGTCTTTGTGATCGTCGCCATGTTTGCGGCGCAGGGCATCGCTCCCCTCCTGCTCCAGCATCATGTTTTTGGCGGTAGTGCCATAAAAGTCGGCAATTTCGCTGGCATCGTGGGCACGATGGCAGTCGCCCTTTCCTACGTCAGCATGATCTTGCTGACTTGGGTATCCATCCGCACTAACAAACGCATCGCCATGATCGTGGGTCTGAGCTTGGTCTTGACCGGAACGATTATGAACTATTTTGCGATCGATCCCCGCTGGCCCTGGGCGCTGTATGTCGCCGCTTTTGTCATGTTTTTGGGCATGCAAGGTTGCTGGTTGATGGTCGCATCGATGGTTGCGGATGTGTGCGACGATGACGAACTCAAGTCCGACCGCCGTCGCGAAGGCATGTTCAGTGCCGCAATTGGATTTGGGCTGAAGGCCGCTCAAGGCCTGACCTTTGGCATTGGTGGTTATCTGGCCACCGCCGCCGGTTTCGACTCGGTGCAGGTCGCCGAAAGCGGGTTGGACACGGAAATCGCTAACCGCATGAAGTTTTACCTGATCGCGTTTCAGGCCATAGGATTGATCATCGCGATTAAACTGATGACCCGCTACCCGATCACCCGCGAACAGGCCCAAGTCACCCAGAAGACCCTGAAAGCGCGAGCGACAGAAGCTGCAGACAAAATGGGCTAAAGCATCCTGCATTTGAATTATAACACACCTGCCGGGTATTAAACACAAAAGTGGCGTCTCGAAAGAGACGCTACTTTAAAATTTGGCTGCTTGGGAGCGAGTGGCGCTACCTGGACTTTCACTCTACGCTTTGCGGGAGCGGCGAACTAGCACGGCACCCAAAGCAATGACGCCGAAAATAGCGGCGTAAGTTCCAGGCTCAGGAACCACGCTGACCCGAATGTAGTCAAGGGAACTTCTGAAAAACACCTTTTGAGCGCCGGAGGCGACTCAAAAGCCGTTTTTCAGATTTAATTGGTTAAATTTCTGTTGAAAGATTAGGGATTTCTGGTGGGAGCCACTTTTCATCGACCTTCGGATGGTTGATCGACCGGTCGGCTTCCCTGCCGCGCCCTGGTCCTGTGCCTTAGGAATTGACTTGTGAGAGTTTCGCCGCCGTATCTTTTATTAGCGGAACATGAGGACGGGAATCTGGCAGTCGCGGACCATGGCGGTGGTGGTACTGCCGATGATCAGATGGCGGATGCGTGAGTGCCCGTAAGCGCCCATCACCAGTAAATCGATTTTTTCCTTTTTGACCGCTTCGGTGATAACTTTCTCCGGATCGCCTGCGATAGCGTGCGCGTCGAGGGCGTAACCGGCGTCGCGGAGCTTGGTCGCAGCTTCCTCGAGGTACCATTTGGCATCATTGTCGATCTTGCCAGCCCGTAACAGGTGGATGTGCAGGCCTGTGAGCAAGGGATGATCGACGAGGTACTTAATCGCTTTTTCGATGCTGGGTCCACCGTCATAGGCGACGAGGACACGGTTGATCGGGCGAAACTCCCGTGAGGCAACCAGCGTCGGACGCTTGCTGCCGCGAATGACGCGCTCGAGGTTTGACCCGAGGTGCAGCTTGGCGAAGTCAGCGGATTGCCCACGCTTGCCCATCACCACGATGTCGACATCGCGCTCCATCTTACTCAAAGCATCCACCAATCGTCCATGCTGCTGCTCAACGGACACAGCGGCCACGCCTTGCCCCCCGATCCGGCTGCGAGCTGCCTCGAGGATCACCTTGCCCTGTTCGCGTGCAAGTCGGTTTTTTGTCTGCTCGAAGGAAACAAACTCCTCCAGCATCCCGGCGCCCGCTCCCGGCTCCAGATTGCCGCTGAAGTCCACCTTGTCGGAGTGGTCAGTGAAAGGGTCCAGCATGTGGATGACATGAACCGTCGCATCG
>SKHB01000012.1 GCA_007117135.1 Microbacteriaceae bacterium
ATCCCTTTGCCGTTCTCATCGTTAACCCAAAACCACCTGTAATTCGTTTCGTACTCGCCGCCTTCCTCGTCAGGGTGGGTCAGTGTTATGTATGTGTATTCCATGACTTTATTCCTCTGTGGTGTTTGTTTGCTTGCCTTCAATGATTATTATTATAGCATATAAAATTATTAGCGCAAGCAATTTAATAATTATTTTTACCCTAAATAGCAAATAATCTGCAAATGAGTATGTTATAACATCCCCACAAGTTGATTATGCGGTCTGCGCCAGGCTCAAAAGGGATGTGGGAAGGGTGGTGGGTGGCTCTAAAACATCGTTGTCATTATTTGACAACTTTGTTCCCTCTTCCGCCATCCCTGCCTGCATCCAGGGTGAAGGCAAGCGTGGTCTGCATCCAGGGTGAAAACTTCGTGCACAGAAACTTCGTGCATTTGCACGAGGTTTTCATGCGCGGGGTTTACCTAAACTGTAAAGATGAAAACTGTAAAAATATTTTAACGGTTTCTGATTTAACGGTTTTAATGGACAAGCACAACTACCTATCCGAAATCGCACAAGCACCACAAACCATTTACTTGAGTAAACGGTTTTAGGTGGTGAAGGCATCGCACGCACGCGCCAGTAAAAGCGTTCGCTCAAGCGAACAGTTTTTTCAGACGGCTCGCACGCACGCACGCACAAACATCAAAGATATTTTTGATGTTTCTACTTTCCATTTCCTATAAATCACTCAAAAAGGAAATTAGCGGCTGTCGGCTTCACTGTAACCGCTTGATTGTTTAGGGTTTGATGGTTCTAGTTTACAAAATATAGGAATGGAAAGTAGAACACACTGTAGCTTTTTGTAGGTCGCGCCGGGTGTCGTGGCCGCTTCAATGTCCGGTTGCGCAGTGCGGCCACCTTCCGTGGTGGCCATTGTCGGACAAGTCCGGTTATGCAAAGTCTGCTATGTAATCGGAAAGCTCAGGGAACTGATTCTCAGCCCATAGCAGAAAATCTGTACGCATTTTTTTGAGCCGCTCCCGATCGTCAACTTCGCGCCGTGCTTCTGCGTCCAGTAACTCTGGGTCATACACTCTCAGAAGCGAATCATTGATTAAATCGGTAAGCAATCGCGGATGCAGTGCGTCCAGCTCCACCGGCTTTTGATGCTTACCATACTCGGCAAGCCATGCGCCGTAATTCTTGTCTGTTTGCTTTGCTGCGTCCACGCCTTCCGGCAGCTGATATTCGATGACTTGATTCGGGTTCAATGCAGCCCGTATAAGCTCCACGTCAAGCCCGTGGTGTTCTAGCAAGTTATTTTTGATGCTTTTCGGTATTGCCACGCCGGAAGGGTCAAGGTCTCCGAAGTGAATCAATATCGGCCGCTTGCCATACTTGTTCTGTGCCTCGTGCAATCGGGTTGCAATGTCGTTAACCATTGTCGCGCTGGCCTGGCCACGAATGATGTTAACGCGGGTGCAGAACGGCCGCGCTGCATCCTCAAAAATCGCGCTCAATGCGTCCTTTTCTGTCAGTATCTCAACATATACCGGTTGCGTGCTTACCCTGCATCTGTGGTAATACTCAGGACGCCAGAGCAAGTTAACGTCGGAAATGATGTACTGCTCCACCTCCGGCAATCCTTTACGGTCTGTGGTTCGCCTTGTCCGATCCTCAATGGCTCGCCAGGGTATGATGTCCTCACGCCTCAATGTGGTAAGATTCTCTGATATGCGCTTGTAACGGTTTATGTGGTTCTCGATTAGTCCTTTTGTCACAGCCTGGTAGAATACCTGGCGCACGGTTAACGGCCACCACGCTTTAAGCCCGTTTACGATGGCGATTAGCTCAGTCACAAGCGCACGGTTTTTGCCCTTGAATAGCCGTTCAATTTCCTGTGTGATATCCTGCATGATGCACCTCATTGCTTGACGGTTTTTAGGTGTAGTCCGGTGGTAATGGTTGCCGCCATTACCGCCATTCCCGGACTAGTCCTATTATACTCTATGTTGTGGCCTCTCCGTCACTATAAGTTTGTTCTCACACAAGCTATTGTGGCCGCCGATCAAAAGCACGGAACAACGCTGTCCAGGAACTGCCGCAGACCATCAACGTCAAGCGTTATCCGCTCGCCGTCCACCTCCACCACTGCCGTCCAGGGTTGACGGTCGCCTCTGTACAGCAGCAAGGGGAGTGCGTCGGCAACCTCCGCCTGGCGACACGCTTGCGCCCACCATTTATTTACTTTGCCGGGTGTCACTGTGGCGTGTCGCTTGACCTCCACCACGTGGAGGCCACCTGCAAGCGTTAGGTCATGACCTTGTGTGTATCGTGGTCTGCGGGTGACTGTGAAGCCGAGATTGCGCAGTATGGCCAGCGCCTCACGCTCGCCCGCACTGCCCTTGTGTGTAGATGTTGCGGCCATAATAACCCCACACGGGACTGGGTATGTTTTGCAAAACGTGCCTGATGTTCAGCGCCAACCTTGATTTTTTGATTTTTCGGTATGGTACAACACCGCGCCGGATAGCATGAAAGCCTTATGTATCAAGGGTTTGCGGATAGTTCAATAGTTCAATCAAGTTTGAAGGAACAAATTTCCATAGAGCGAACGGCATTTCCACGTTACCCGTCCGTGAGGCTAAAAGATAGTTTAGCTTTTTTCTTCTGCCTGCTTACAACCTATTGATTCTATTGCCTGCATAACCTCCGCCACCTTTTGAGTCTCACGCCGTATGATGCTCAAGTCATCTGCCGATAGTCGTGGACATTCGCGCCTGCATTGCGCAGGTATTGCAT
>SKHB01000029.1 GCA_007117135.1 Microbacteriaceae bacterium
ACACCATTGCGCCGAACGATTGTTGAGTTGCGCGGCCCGGATTGGGTGCGCAATATCGTGCAACCTGTAATGGAACAAATCTATCAAGCGTCAGAGGACGGGCAAGTGGTATTCGCGCGATGACAATGGCTATTGCAGAAAATACTCCGCACGTTGAAAAACCGACGCTTCTGGTTGATAATGTGTTCACAAATGGCACGTGGTTCGGCTGGGGCGGTGGCGTTCGTGAAAACGCGCTTGGGGATAACACATTTGACTTTTGGACGAGCACCAGCACCGCGTCAGCTGGAATATCAGTTGATATGGGTTCGCCGCAAAGTTGCGATGGCATTGGTATCGCAGCGCATAACTTGGGGACCGTGGGTGCTACGGTGCAAGTTCAGACAAGCGCAAACAACTCAAGTTGGACGACAAGGCTAAGTGTGTCGCCCCTGACAGATACAACTATTTTCGGCGTTTTTCCGGTTGTGTCTGCGCGATATTGGAGGGTGATTATTACCGACGGGCCATTTTCTATCGGGGTGTTGAAACTTGGGCGTCGAATTATTATTCCGTCTGGTGTTTCGCTGGGGCACGTTGCGGCAAACCACGCAGAAAGGATTGAACTTCTTTCAAATGACAGTATAGATGGTCAATTTCTTAATACGCGCGTTATTAGAAGAAGCGGAAAAGTCAATCTTGACTTCGGGATTGTTCCTGCTTCATTTGTTGAGAATGATATGGGCGTTTTTGAAATGAGCTACAATGAAGGCCGCGCTTTCTTTTATGCCGGATCGCCGCTAAGTTTGCCGAAAGATGTCGCGTATTGCAAGCGTCCGATGGGTGGCAGTGAAATGCGCCCTACCTATGACGGCGGGGAGTTGATGACACTAGCATTCGAGGCGCAAATTTATGCCGGGTAGGGAGCCTATTGAGATTGTCGAGATTGATATGGATTACTGCACGCGCACATTCGGCGTGGGCGTTTGCAATGCATCTCTCGGTGGTCCGGTAACAAACAAGTGTTTCAACACGTTTTTTACATGCCCGGTTCGCAACAGGTTCAATAAGGGCGTGTTGACATATCGCTTTGTCCAACCTAGCGCGAGTTACCCGAAGGGTCAAACATTCTTTCCCTGCCTTAAAGACGTGACGCAACGCGCTGCAATGGCGAATATCGCGGGCGCTGATGCGCGGCTTGATAGCCTTGGGCGTAGGGCTAGGGTGACAGCTACGTTTTCCGACTTCACCTATCATGACCGGTTCATGGATAAATACCAATCTGAGCGGGTATCGGGGGCGGCGCAGTTGTCTGGCGTTGGTTATGATCCCGAAGATAAGGGCACGTTTTGGACAAAGTTTCGCGCGCGTAATCCGAACTATGCCGGTAGGCCGATGCGTATCATAACGGGATATGTTGACGGCGGTGTTCTGACAATCGAAACGACGCGGCACTATATTGCCACGGATTTCAACGGACCTGACAATGATGGCAATGTGTCGATTGAGGGCAAGGACATTCTCGCGATTGCTGACAATGACAGGGCGGTTGTGCCTCGCCCCAGCCGTGGCGTGCTGACGCTTGATCTTGATGAGAATGCTACGCAATTCCAGATAACTCCGACAGGTATCGGGAACCTTGAATATCCGTCAAGCGGAATTGCGGCAATCGGCTCTGAATTGGTAACATTCACGCGCTCTGGCAACACGATCACATTGACCGAGCGCGGCGTTAACGGAACACAGCAGCGAAGGCACAGGCAGGGCGATACATTCCAGCTAACGTTCTCTCCGCGAAATCAACGGATTGACCATGTTGTCAGGGATATTCTTATTGAGGCTGGCGTCCCTAGTAGCTTCATACCCATGGCAGATTGGGAGGAAGAAGCGGGCCGGTGGGCACCAACACTCAGGCTCACCGCTGACATAATGAAGCCAGAAGGCGCAGCAAGGCTTATTGGTGAATTGGCTATCCTTGGCGTCACGATATGGTGGGATGACGTAGACCAGGAAATCAAGTTCCTTGTCAATCGGCCCAATGATTTGGAACAGGTCAAAGACCTCAATGACACGTCAACAAATATCAGCGTAACGAAACAAGACCGAGACGATGCTAGGTTGACCGAAGTTATTTTCAGGTCGGTGCAGATTGATCCGTCGCGCGGTGTTTCGGCTGATAATTTTTCTCGCACGCGAGTAACGGTGGACGCGGAAAGCAAACTGCCCGAGGCATACGGCGATACGCGGATCAAGGAAATCAATTGCCGATGGCTCAATCAGGGCAATGATGCTGCGGTGCGCATTCTGTCAATCCGGTATCTCAATCGGTTCAAGTTTTCTCCTGTTCGGTATGTGATCGAATTGGACTATAAAGACGACATGTCCATCGCGGACGTGGCGAGGATTACCAGCTACAGGATAACCGGGCCGACCGGCGAATTGCAGGAACAGCTTGCACAAGTTACAATGCGTAATGACCTGATTTCGGGGCACAAGCTGGAAGTCATGTTGCAGCAATTCCAGTTTGACCAGAGGTACGGGTTCATAACGGAAAACACGCGGCCGAGCTATAATGACAGCAGCGAGGCGCAGAAAAACAGAGGGGCTTACTTTGTTGGTGCGAGCGGACTATTCGATGACAACGAAGGGCCTTACAGGTTTATCTGATGGCTGATTATGTAGAAATACTTGACACGCAGATCGAACCGGACGCACCGCTAACGGCGGTGCTGGCAGGGCAATGGCGGGATAATCCGATTGCGATTGCGGAGGGTGCGAATGGGGCGCC
>SKHB01000126.1 GCA_007117135.1 Microbacteriaceae bacterium
GGCTTCACCTCCTACCACCCGGTAGGGGTTAGGGTCGGGAACAAGGGTGTTCCCCACGAGTGGCTTGAATGAGCGAACGCTCAGCCTGTCCCTGAAGGGACAAACTCGTGGGTACTTGCCCCTTTTAATCTTCGTCGGGGTTTGACCCCCAACGATAAAACATGTCGCCGGTTCCGCGACAGAAGACACACTCTTCCCCGGCGACATTGTCCCATCCGTAAAAGCAGTACGGACAGGATTTATTGTTTTCAGTCATGGCTTCCTCCCTTGACTGAAGTTAATAAAGCACCTCGTACTTATTTATACACGCACGAGTACGGCGTGTTCGGTGTCTTCGGTACACCTCCCCATTTAACGCCTGGGTGCGGCGCCGCCCCCACCGTACTACCTGTAGTAGTATCCGGTGGACTTGGCGTAGGAGATGCTGCAGTCCTCTGAACAGGCTGCGGCACCGTCCCAGGCATGGATGACATGTGCATCCGTAGGGATTTCCTCCCCACAAACAACACATACATCGTATGCGGTTTCAGTGCTGAACGCTTTCATATCCCCTATATGAAAAGGACTATTCTTCATGATATCCTCCTCTGACTGAAGTTAATAAAGCACCTCGTACTTATTTATACACGCACGAGTACGGCGTGTTCGGTGGCTTCGGTACACCTCCCCATTTAACGCCTGGGTGCGGCTTGGTCCTTGGTGCTTACTGCAGAGCAAACGTGTGCCCGCAGGCACACGTATCACCCTCCACTCCCCGCTGCCCGCAGGCTGCGTTGTCGCAATAGGCATGGCGTACTGCGACCAGGTAGAAGTGTGGGTCATCCACGTTGTGGATGTTTGCTTTTAGTGTGCAGTCGGACCCATCGGGGAAGAGCCCCCCCAGCACGACGCGCTGGGCCTGGACGAACACCCGGCCAGAGCTGCCTACTACAGCTCCGGCGATAAACGCCAGAGTTTCCGTATCTCTACGGTAAACCCTGACAATATCACCGGTCTGCAGTCCGTGATCGGGACTGACCTCCCATGAAGGGAGGCTTTCCGCTCCTTTCACCAACCTCTTCCCGTCGCTGGGAGAGAGGTAATATGGATCCTCCAATTTGTTTTTCATTCTTATTACTTCCATGTCTTCCTCCATCGTTGACCCCGCCATCTCGGCTTCACCTCCTACCACCCGGTAGGGGTTAGGGTCTATTTTTAGCAAGGGGGCAGTGTCCGAGCGCAGTATGCAGGCTGCATTCTCGGTCTTACCCCCAAAAAGTTGATCAACCTCTAGGAGGTTATTCAATACACCGTATCCCGATGTATTCAATAACCCCCTGAGGGTTCCGTAGCAAGAACCCCCTACTCACACTTGATGTGCTTTCGGGGGGGAAGGGTAATGGGGGGGTCTTACCTTACCACAATGTTGGTAGGTTAGATCCCTTCCCCTGTCGCAGTATGACGCCGCCGCAGCGGCGCCCGTACTCTCCCGTAAACAGCCCTAGAAGCACCTCTTGGTGCTCTAGGGTCAACTCCTTCAGCTCGGCCTCTGACGCTGTGTTCGCGTCAGATATCTCAGATGGCCGGATAGGGATGTAACCGGCTAGCTCTTTACTAGCCTGCCACACCCCGCCCGGGTTTCCATTTTGCTCAAAGAGGCTGTAGTACCCCCCTACAGCTATCATGGGAGCCTCTTCAGGCTCCCTTAAAAAGTCCGTTGTCTTAACTATAACGTACTTCACGTCCATACTATTAATTACCTTCTCCCAGTCGCTGGGGGAGAGGTAAAACAGGTCTCTACATCTTTCAGTCATGGCTTCCTCCATTCCCCTCCCGCCAAAGGGGTTTTTTAATAGTTATGGCGGACCCCGGGACTACACCCAGCCCGGGGATTAAACGTTTCATAATTTCCCAAGACAAGTTCGCCCGCCCCAGCACCTTTTTAAGGACGAGGCGAACAAGCCTTGGGTTAGTAGACGGTGTCGTGACTGCAATAGTCACATACGTATCCGTCTCTTGACAGTTTACCGCAATTGCGGCAAACCGTCTTTCCCTCTTCGGGAGAGGGAGAGGGAGAGGGAGAGGGAGAGGGAGAGGGGTCGGGAGAGGGGTCGGGAGAGGGGTCGGGAGAGGGGTCGGGAGAGGGTCTGAGGTCCTCCAACCTCGCCTTTACGGCGAGGGTCAGGGGGCTTCTCTCTTCCACCTCCCTTTTTTTAAGATACCGAAACTCCCAGGGGGAGACTGTATCTTTCTCCCCCAACAGACTGTTCAGGGCCCGGTTCAGGGACCGAAGTCCCTGATACATGTCTGTGATATTCCCGATCGCCTCCGGGGGACCGGAGTAGACATAGGCAATGCCTTTCTCCATCCCCATAATTAGATACTTAACTCTGCCCGCCAGCTGGCGGAGAGGTGTGCAGTCTGTACCTTCGTAGGCAGGTGGCCCTGCCGGGACCCACCGATCCCGAAGGACATAGAGGCCCTCCAAGTCCCCGGTTTTCACCAGGGCCTTGGTCAAGGCCACCACGCAGGTTTCAAAACCCCTATTCAGGAGTTCGCCTGCCAGATCCTGGTGGCCAGCGAGGATCAGGGACCCTGGCAGATCCGCACTGCCTTTTGTGGAAACTAAAATACAATGGCTGTTGTTTTTTATAGTCAGTTTCATTGGTTCCTCCTGTTTTTTACTGTGGTTGGCTCCACATCCCTCCCCCAGATTGGGTTCACCCCGGAACTACTGTCCAAGGTTGGAGGTAGCTGCCGCTTATACTCTCAGCGACAGGA
>SKHB01000090.1 GCA_007117135.1 Microbacteriaceae bacterium
CCGTGTCCGACGACGGTGAGGTTATTGGCCCAGATGACGCCGATGACACTGGTGGCGTGCCCCTGTGGGTGGTGCAAGCGCTGCTCGGCATTATCGGAATTCTGGCCTTTTTCGGCATCATCGCCCTGATTGTGAGCCGAATGGTGGCCATGACCCGGCAAAACAGGTAAGCACCCTTGCCCGACCGGGCGTTCATTAGGCTGAGAGGTGCGAGAGGGATGGTGAGCGCTGTGGAACACGTGGTGTGGGTGGAGTGGGAAGACTTTCAGGTACCAGACGGCGTGAGGCTGCTGGGGCCAGGTAGTGCCCCGCTGGACTCGGACGCTATCGAGCCAGTCACCTTCTATGTTCCCCCCTACATGACCGGGTGGGAAGGCCTCGAGCCGGTCCGGCGCATGCCGCACTTGCGCACCCTGCAACTGCCCAATGCCGGGTTTGACGATGCGCTGGAATTAGCCAGACCAGGCCTAGATATTTGCAACGCTCGGGGCGTTCACGACATTTCCACCGCTGAACTCGCGTTGTCGCTGATACTTGCGTCGACCAGGGGGCTTCACACTCTCGTAAGGCATCAAGATAACGGAGCGTGGAGGCCTGAGACCTACCGGACGCTGTGGCGGGCGAAGGTGGCCGTGGTCGGGTTTGGCCACATTGGTCAAACAATCGCCTCGTTACTGGCCCCGTTTGACGCAGACGTCACCGGGTTTAGCCGCTCTGGGACAGCAGGGTCACAAACCATTGACACGCTCGCTACCCGCCTTCCCGAGTTTGACATTGTGGTGTTGATTCTCCCCGCCACCCCCGACACGGTGGGGATGGTGGATGCCGAGTTTTTGGCCGCCATGAAAGATGGTGCACTGCTGGTGAATGTGGCCAGAGGTCCCATCGTGGTGACTGACGCTCTTGTGGCGGAGCTTACAAGCGGCCGGCTTCGCGCGGCCGTTGATGTGACAGACCCGGAACCGCTCCCTAGCGACCACCCGCTGTGGAGGGCGGGAGACATCATTATCACCCCGCATGTGGGGGGAAACTCTGAAGCGTTTGAACCGCGCATGCGGGCACTGGTCACCTCACAGGTGGAGCGAATTGTCCGGGGGGAATCCCCCGACCACATCGTTATCCCCGGGAACTAAATAGATTCTGTTAGAGCACCGTGTCGACGCAGGTGTTACGCATCTTGCCGAGGTTCTCGATGAAACTCTCCACCTCGTCTCCGGCCCTGAGGTATGCGGGCGTGGGCATTCCCATGGCCACCCCGGAAGGGGTGCCGGTGTTGATGACATCACCCGGGAACAATTCCATGCACTGTGAGACGTAGTAGACGAGGTGTGACACGGGGAAGATCATGTCGGAGGTGGTGGAGTGTTGGCGAACCTCACCATTGACTGTTGTGGAGAGTTCCAGCTGTTGCGGGTCTGGCAACTCCGTATCCACCCACGGCCCCATGGGGTTGAAGGTGGGAAATGATTTGCCCTTATCCCAGGTGCCCCCGCGGTCTTTTTGCCACTCCCGTTCGGAGATGTCTTGGCTGATGGTGTACCCGGCAACGGCGGCCATCGCTTCTGCTTCATTGGCGGCATAGGACAGGTGGCGGCCGATCACAACCGCCAACTCCACCTCATAGTCGGTGTGTGCCGAGCCGGGGGGAATTTTGATCTGGTCAAACGGCCCCACCACACAGTCGGGAGATTTAGTGAACACCACCGGTTCGGTGGGAATCTTGGCGCCGGTTTCTTCGGCGTGTAGGCGGTAGTTCAAGCCGATGGCGATGATTTTCCCCGGCCTTTTCAGGGGCGGGCCAATACGGTAGTCGGCGACGGTGAGGTGGGGCAGTGCTCCTGGGTCAGCCGTGGTGACTGTGTCAATAGCGCCAGCCATGAGGGCTTCCCTGGACCAGTCAGGGATGAGGTCCGCGACCGAGACGGCCGTTTGCCCGTCACGGAACACCACCGGGAATTCTTGCCCGACATCGCCTAACCGACCAAACTTCACGCTGACTCCTTTGCCGTGTTGGTGTGCTCACTGTGTTTGGTGTGTGAGTTTCAGTGTAGGAGACAAAGGCGCCCACCTTGCCGGGGTAGACTTAGCGAGTTGAGCTGAGAAAGGCCACATCAATGGTGAAAAGGCAGTTTCCCAACCCGAAAGACCTTGCCCCGCTTCTGAAGTTTCGCAAACCCATCTGGAATGGCACAGATCGCCGTTTACAGCGGGCACTGACCATCAATGACCTCCGCACGATTGCCAAACGCCGCACCCCCCAAGCGCCCTTCGATTACACCGACGGGTCAGCAGAGGAAGAAATCAGCCTGGCGAGAGCCCGCCAGGCTTTTTCGGACATTGAATTTCACCCCGCCATCCTGAAAGACGTGTCGCAGGTCAACACGTCGTGGGACGTGTTGGGGGGTCCGGTGGGCATGCCTGTCGGCATTGCCCCCACCGGTTTCACCCGCATGATGCACACCGAGGGCGAGTTTGCTGGTGCTCGGGCGGCAGAAAAGTTTGGTATTCCCTTCTCCCTCTCGACGATGGGAACAGCGTCCATTGAAGAGGTGAGGGATGCTGCCCCGAATGGGCGTAACTGGTTCCAGTTGTATATGTGGAAAGACCGGGACCGGTCTATGGAGCTGGTGAACCGCGCGGCGGAAGCCGGCTGTGACACCCTGCTGGTGACTGTTGACGTCCCGGTGGCAGGGGCGAGGCTTCGGGATAAGAGAAACGGGTTTTCCATCCCTCCGGCACTGACGA
>SKHB01000062.1 GCA_007117135.1 Microbacteriaceae bacterium
CGGAAAGCGAGAAAGACGACCTCGATTACGCCATCTCCAGAGCACTCGCGAGAGACTATGACGTCGAAGAGCGCATGGCCATCGACGTGGTCGTGAAATCCGGCGCGACAGAAATCTTCCGTACCTGGGCCCTGAATGAAGCAGCCATCGAAAAAGCGTCGCCGAAGAAGATGATTGAGGTGGCGGTGGCGGTTGACGACGAACCGTTATCGACCTTTGGCTGTGATGGTGTCGTGCTCGCCACTCCCACCGGCTCCACCGCCTATTCGTTTTCTGCCGGTGGGCCCATCGTATGGCCGGGTGTTGAAGCGCTGTTGATGGTGCCCCTCGCGGCCCATGCACTTTTTGCGAGACCACTGGTGACCGCGCCTGATTCACTGCTGTCGGTGTTGGTGTTGGACCGCTCGGCAAGCAGTGCCGTGTTGTCGTGTGATGGCCGGCGAGAGGTGGCTGTTGAGCCGGGTATGCGCATTGAAGTGTCGAGAAGTGCGGAGCCTGTCCAGTTGGCGAGACTCCACAAGAGCCCCTTCACGAACCGGCTTGTCAGGAAATTTCACCTGCCTGTTGACGGCTGGCGCACACCTTCTGGCGATGGCGGGTAGTCGCGGTGATTGAAAGCATCAGCATCAACGATTTGGGCGTTATTTCCCAAGCCGAACTGCCGCTGGGGAAGGGGCTCACGGTTGTCACCGGTGAAACCGGTGCCGGGAAAACCATGGTGGTGACAGCCCTTGGTTTGTTGCTCGGCCAACGAGCCGACACCACGCGTGTCCGATCAGGGGCTGAGTCGGCGTGGGTGGAAGGGCGGTTCGTTGTCGACGGTATCGACCAGGTCACCACCACCATCAGTGACGTGGGTGGGTTTGTGGAAGACGGGTCAGTGATCTTGTCCAGGCATGTTCCCGCCTCCGGGTCATCGAAAGCTGTCGTGGGGGGCCGCGCAGCACCGGTCGCTATTTTGCAGGAGATTGCCCAACACTTGGTGGTGGTGCACGGCCAAAGCGACCAGGTGCGCCTCACGTCAGAATCGGCTCAGCGCGATGCACTCGACCGGTTCGGCGGGCCTGAATTACAAGCGGCACACTCGTCGTATCGCCAGGTGTATGACAAATGGCGTGAGGCGTCGTCGAGGCTTCAGAAGTTTGATGAAGACGCTGACTGGGCTGTCGCAGAAACGGCACGGCTCAGGGATGCCCTGGATGCCATTGACCGGGTTCGGCCACTTCCCGGCGAAGATGAGAAACTTCGAGCACTCTCCGAGCGTTTACAAAATACTGAGGAGCTTCGGTCGCAAGTCTCCCTCGCGAAACAGGCCCTGTCAGGTGACAGCGGTGATGTTGGAGTCAGAGACGCCCAAGCACTGGTCGACGACGCGGTGCGCGCTTTGGAAAGGGTGTCGTCGACAGACAATGCCCTTCAAGCCCCGATGGACACCCTGAAAGATATTGGTTTCCGCTTAGAAGATGTCGTCGTCGAGCTGTCCGGGTATTTGACAGGCCTGGAAGGTGAAGCCGGCATGGACTTAGAGGAAGTCATGCAACGCCGCTCGGCTCTGACTGACCTGACCCGTCAGTTTGGTCCCACCGTTGACGACGTCTTAGCCTTTGAAGAAGATGCGGCCAAGAAACTGCTGGAACTTGACCGCTCCGACACTGCTCGCGCTGAACTCTCCGAAGAAGTTGCCGCGCTACATGCGCAAATGGTGACTCACTCGAGCGCCCTGACAACGCTTCGGCAAAAAGCGGCAACAGCAATCTCTGACGCTGTCACCGCTGAACTGCAGGCGCTGGCCATGCCAGATGCCCGGTTTGTGGTGGAGGTCGGAAAGAAGGCTGAGCCCACCCAGAACGGCTCCGACCAGGTGCGTTTCCTGCTCGCGCCGCACTCCGGCAGTGACCCCAGGCCTCTGGGTAAGGGAGCATCTGGCGGTGAGCTCTCACGAGTGATGTTGGCGTTGGAAGTGGTGATCGCCTCCGCTGATGCCGTGCCGACATATATTTTCGATGAGGTGGACGCCGGTGTGGGCGGGGCAAGTGCCCTGGAAATCGGTAAAAGACTTCAAGCACTGTCCAAACACGCCCAAGTGATTGTGGTCACCCACTTAGCGCAGGTGGCGTGTTTTGCGAACAACCATGTGACCGTGGAGAAGGACCGGACGGGGGAATACACCCGCTCCAGTGTGCAAGTGTTGGACACAGAGGGCCGCGTTGTTGAACTTGCACGCATGCTGGGCGGCGACTCCAGTTCGCAGTCCGCGGTGGAACACGCGAGAGAAATGCTTGAGCGTTCTTCGGTGAGTCGTAGCCAAAGAGGGTGAGTAGCGATTACTCTTGAACTCCGTGGAGGATAGTTCAACGTCAGACATTCCGGTAACCAAACACATCTTTGTGACCGGTGGTGTGGTGTCCTCCCTCGGCAAGGGTTTAACCGCCGCCTCTTTAGGGAATCTGCTGACCGGTCGCGGTTTGCGTGTGGTGATGCAAAAGCTTGATCCCTATCTCAATGTCGATCCAGGCACCATGAACCCGTTCCAACACGGGGAAGTGTTCGTCACCGACGACGGTGCTGAAACAGACCTGGATATTGGCCACTATGAGCGCTTCCTGGACATCAACTTGAGCAAAGACGCCAACGTCACCACCGGTCAGGTGTATTCGGATGTGATAGCCCGGGAGCGCCGCGGAGAATACCTCGGCGACACTGTTCAGGTGATTCCACACATTACCG
>SKHB01000096.1 GCA_007117135.1 Microbacteriaceae bacterium
CAGACGTTTTCGCCCGCGACACGGCAGAAATCTTGTCAGGCATGGGAATTCGAGCACTGTTATTTAGCGCCCCCGTCCCCACCCCGGTTCTCGCCTTTGCCGTCAGGCACCTGAACACTGACGCGGGAATTATGGTGACAGCCAGTCACAACCCGCCAGCAGACAACGGCTACAAGGTGTATTTGGGGGGAGCTGACCACGGGTCACAAATAATTCCGCCCGCAGACTCCGAGATTCACAGCCACATCATGGCGTCACACGATTCAACCTCCGCCACTGCAATTGCCCGATCACAGTCGCTCATCGATGTCGTCGGCAACGACGTCATCGATGCATACATCGAACAAACGGCGACGCTGCTGCCGACCTCGGAGGCGGACAAGTCAGCTCTTCTGGTGTGTTACACCCCCCTGCACGGTGTGGGGAGGGATGTTTTCTTGACGCTGCTTGACCGTACCGGTTTCCCCCCACCCGTCGTGGTGGCCTCGCAGGCAGAACCCGACCCGGCTTTTCCCACCGTGTCCTTCCCGAACCCGGAAGAACCGGGAGCGCTCGACGAAGCATATGCAACAGCAACGGCTCACCATTGCGACCTGATCATCGCCCACGATCCTGATGCTGACCGGCTCGCTGTTGCTGTGCGAGATGATTCGGCGGCGACTGGCTGGTCAATGATGAGCGGCAATAATCTGGGAGTTGTGCTTCTTGCGGACATCGCGGAGAGAGCCCATTCGACGGGGGTGACAGGCTCCCTAGCCTGCTCACTGGTCAGCACACCCATGATTGCTCAGATTGCTGCCCAAAATGGCCTTCGTTTTGTGTCCACGCCGACGGGCTTTAAGTGGATTTCTCGGCCCCATGACCTGTTGGCAGGCTTCGAGGAAGCCATTGGCTATTTGGTGAACCCTGGCACGGTGCGAGACAAGGACGGAATATCGGCTGGTCTTGCCCTCTATGACCTGGCCGTCAGGCTCCATGCCCGAGGCATGAGCCTGCCCGACCGGTTGGCAGAAATTGCCACCACCTATGGCGGGTGGGCGTCTGACACCATCAGCGCTCGCCTGGGCAGCGTGTCGGAGGTGTCAGACCTGATGGCTCAAGTTCGCCAGGCACCCTCAGCACTACTGAGCGACACCAACATGACCGTCGTTGACTATCTGGTGAACCCACCGGGGGGGTTCCCCCACACCGACCTAATCACTGCTGAAGACGGGCTTGGAGGCCGCGTGATTATTCGCCCCAGTGGCACCGAACCAAAACTGAAAATATACATCGACGCCTTGGCCCACGATACCGCCTCGGCTCAGGACGCTGCCAGCCGGTTGGCCTCCACCTGCCGAGCAGGGTTTGCCTCGCTCACCGGTGATCGCGGGGGTGAATAATGAGTGCTGTGACCACCCCCCACTACTTATCGCTGTGTTGCATCATCAAAGACGAAGATGCCGTCATTGAAGAGTGGGTGGCGTTTCACCTGGCTGTTGGCGTCGACCACATTCTTCTGATCGACAACGGCCCCTCTGACAACCTTCCGCGCATTCTGGCGCCCTACATTGTGGCGGGAAAAGTGGAGCTCGTGCACTTTTGGACCAGGGGCCGTCAACAGCAGCGCGCCTATGACCGCGCGCTTCGCTATATGAGTGGCAAGACACGCTGGTTGGGCTTTATTGACGCTGACGAATTTTTGTTTCCCAGTACCGAAAAAGACCTGCCCACCGTGTTTCGAGACTTCGAAGACTATGTCGCAGTGAGTGTGAACTGGGTGGCGTTTGGCTCCAATGGCCACCAAAAACCCCCGGAGGGGTTTGTGATCGAAAACTTCACTGACCGGGGTGAGTTAGACCACCGACTCCCGATGACCAGGCTTCGAGACACGACATACCCTGAAGACCACCCTCACGCGTATTTACCCATGAACACGCATGTGAAAACTGTTGTGGACCCCTCCCGCACTATCCGCCTTCGAACAGCCCACCATTACAAATACCTCCCCGGCCTCACCGCGGTAACAGAAAACAAAACCCCCATCGACGCGCCTGTTACCCAAACGGTATCCATCAACCGACTTCGTATCAACCACTACTGGAGCAAATCACGTCAAGAGTTGCTAAAAAAAATCACCAAGGGTGACGTGGCCTCACGAAACCGACACAACCCTCACAACTACTCGGAGAACATAGCGATGGCCAGGGACGCGGCAGCATCAGGCGTGACCGATACCGAGATTCTGCGCTTTTTGCCCCACCTAGGCGACACCATTGCCCACTACCGCAACAGCCCGACGACACCCCTGCCTCGCATTAGGCGCCTGCGATACCAGCCGGGAGACTGGCTGGTCGCCACCTGGCGCGAAGTCAAACGCTACATCTCACGCGTCAAACGCGGGAAACGGTAACCCACGTCCCACCACTAGGCTGCGTCGAAGCCCGCAATCAGAGCGTTCAGCAGGTCTTCTCGGTCTTCCAGCGGGATAAAGGCGTGGTGTGCGGCGTTGATTTGGAACGACAGCAGGTCATCCAAGTCATATCCGAATGTCTCTGAGAGCACAAACAGTTCTTTGGTGAGGCTGGTGTTACTCATCAACCGGTTGTCCGTATTCACCGTCACACAAAACCCCAGCCGGTAGAGAAGGTCAAAGGGGTGGTCGGCCATCGTCTGACCCCACTGGGCAATAGCGCCTGTTTGGAGGTTTGACGACGGTGAGGTTTCCAAAGCAATCTGGC
>SKHB01000048.1 GCA_007117135.1 Microbacteriaceae bacterium
ACTTTGACAAAGACCTTGACCAAATCCACCGGGATTTTCCGTCCCGATTGGATGTGTCAGGCCGTTGTTACAAAGTGACCGCGACGGAGATCACACAGCAGATAAGCGTTGACGAAGCGGGCTTCAAAATACCGCAATCGTTTGACGTTATCGGCACCCTTTCAGACTTTGGAAGCCTCATTCCCGTGGCTCGCCAAACCGTCAAGCTCGACGGCAAAATCTGCCAAGTCGGAGACATCGAATCCGACAAGCACACAAACACCATCCGCTTGTTTTTGCACAAATCATGAAAGCCGAAATCATAACAGATGTAACAAGCTACAGACGGGAGGTCGAAAGATATGCCGCACTTACAGGCACAAGCCTAAAGGAAGCTATGGAAGAATCTGTGGCTATTCTTGCCGGAACTCTGGCAAGAAAATTTCCGCCCAAATCATTAGCTCAAGGACGAAAAGCTATAAAGAATGATTTAAAACGTATATTTACCCCTGTGGATAAAAACATTGCTGCGGAATGGGAAATGAACGAAGGTCTTGGCATTTACACAAATCAGACTGGCCATGTATTCAAAACAAAGACGGGCGCAATTTACGCGGTTGACGGAGAACTCCACAGGCCGAATGCGTCAATGCGGGAAATGAACGCACATCATTTAAAATACAGAGATTCACGAGGAAGAGTGACAAGAGCCGGAAGCCGCACAAGAGATATAGGAAGATGGCGTTTTGTTGACAAGATGCACGTAAAGGCATCGACGTTTAATGCCTATGTCAAATTCGTATCCATAAGCTTAGGAAGTTTGAAATCAGGATGGGCCCCCGCCACATACAGGTTTAAAGGCGCGAAAGAATTGCCAGGATGGATTCGCAGACATGCGTCTGATAACGGAAGAGTGATTGACGCAATGAAAAAAAACGGAAACGGATATATTGAAATTGTAAACGAAATTCCGTACGCGAGCCGATGGGCGTCCATAAACGCCTCTGTGGTCAACTCACAGAAGCGCATGTTTAAAAAAAGAATATATTACGAACTGAAAAAACAGGCGAAAGAATTTGAAAGGAGGTCCAAATGATTTCCCGAAAACGCGAACTTGAAAAGGCGATAAAAGCCGCGCTGGAAGCCTTTGCCGGTGCATCTCTGGACGGCGTGCAGGTCATCACCGCACGCGCCGCGCAAGAGCTCGATAATGCAACCGTGCAAATCCTCTGTAACCGCCAAACGCCGGACGGAAGCATTGATGATTACAATGTTTTTACAACCATTGAGGGCGCCATTGTCTGCTCTGCTTTGATCACCAACACCGCCCCGATAATCATAGAGCTTTTGGAGATCCAAGCGGAGAACTTTATCGAACAGGATACGCAAACACTCATGAGCGCAATCAACGCGGAATCGCTGACAATCGAAGTGCAAGACATCCAACCTGGGGAATCAGAGGACGGCGTGGACACTGACACAAACCGCTATATCGCCCGCTATACCTTTTCCGCAAACGTAAGAGATTTAACCGACACCTAAAACAGGAGCATCATCATGGCTACATCTAAAATTGGAAACCAAGACGTCGTTATCGGCGCACCCGCTATTGCGGGATATATTGTCCAGTCCGTCACCGACCCCGCCGGGGCCGACGTCGATATGGAGGACATCATTGACCATACCACCGGACAGCGGGTTACACGCCTCGTCCACCAGGTCGACGAAAAAATCACCGCGACACTCATCACCACCACCGGCACGCCGACCAGTGATTTCCCCATCGGTCAGATTTGCGCCGTCGGGATTCTGAACGGCTATTTTATCGACGATTGCCAAGTCCAGAAAACCCGCGCTGGTCAGCAGGTCACCGTCTCTGCAACTGACATCGGAATTACCTGATGATCGATGACATCTTCCTTGCGGCGGACGTGACATCATGCCCGGATATTCTGGGCGTGCGGTTGCGTCCGCTTTCCATCTGGCACTCATGGGCTTTACGGTCTATGGAGTCGCCATTTATTGGGGGCGGAGAGTACACGACGGACGACGTTTGCAATGCCGTCCTTGTTTGCTCTTTGACGCGGGAAGAATACAGCGGGTCAAATCCAATCGACATTGCAACCCGACTCGGTCACATTGCGTCCGAATGGCTGACGCTCGACGACGACGCACGGGCCGAAACGCTGGATTGCTTTGTGGCGTATTTGGACGCGTGCACACGCTTCCCGGAGTTTTGGCGCGGTGAAGACAGTGACCCAATCCGAGACCGATTGCGGTGCCCCGCAGAATGGCACCTGATAGCGACACTGACAAACATGGGCATATCCAAAGAATCAGAGGCGTGGGATTATCCAATCGCCCGCGCTCAATGCTGGCAAGCGGTAGAGGGCGAGCGAGCCGGAAGTCGCGCATATGTTGATCAGCGTGACCGCGACGACTTTGCAAAGCTGAATCAGGAGGCGAGCAATGGCTGAAATCAGAAACAGGGCCACTCTCGACAATACGCAATTTCAAGCCGGATTGAAGGGAATGCAGGGGCAGGTCCAGAACCTTGGACAGTCCCTCAAATCTTTGCCCGGCATCGGATCGGCTTTGTCCATTGCCGGTATCGCCGCCATTGCAAGACGGTCACTAAACGCGGCGGATGAAATTGACAATCTTTCGCGGCAAATGTCGCTCGGAATTGAAACCGTCCAAGCTTATCAGGTTGCACTCGGTGAAGCTGGCCTTGACATGG
>SKHB01000102.1 GCA_007117135.1 Microbacteriaceae bacterium
GTTGTCGTCGTCGTCGTCTCGATCATAGTTTTCCACCTGCTGTATGTTACGTGTGTGTTGTATCTGCATGCTGACGGTTTCGATGGCCACGCCGACGGTGGTGATCAGCGTGTTGCTGACCAGAATGGCCAGAAAGCCGGCGGTGAACAGATGCATGGCGAGCGAACTGCCGAGACGATCGACGCTGTTCGGAAGCATGTCCATCAACGACACGCCGAACATCACCCCGCCAGAGATCACCACCACCACCGAGGTCACGTTCGGATGCCGCTCGGAGACACGTGCGATGAACAGCCACGCCAGTATTGCATAGATCACGTCGGCACACGTCTGGACCAACATCACACCGAACGTCGATGTGTCGGTCATTCCCTCCCTCCCCCCTTATCGCGCACTCACACACCAAATCAAAAAGACTAGTTGTCGTTTGTGCAAGTGCAAGGTGAAAGCCTCTATTGTCGTCGTCGTTGTTGTTCTTTTTTTTTTTAAAAAAAAAACAACACCACCACCACCATGGACGAAGATTCACGTCTTCTCAGTCTGGCTTGGTCGGATTTCGATCGTCTCAATGACGAACGACAACAGGTACCGTCGTCTACCGCTGTCGTCGTCTCGGTGAGGAACGGGCGTCGTTACACGAGACAGGAGTTGGACGAGGACGGACGACGGGCGATGCAGGAGGTTCGGAAGTGGCGCGAGGCAGTCGGATTCTCGTACCATGACGAGCCGGAGAGGGGGATGAAGGCGGTCGATTGGATGCACGTGTGTGACGTTGAGAAGAAGGGATGCTCACGTCTGAAGCGATATGTGTACGAGACGCTGGAGGGCTACTTGTTGGTCGGCTGTGTGCGAAGCGGTCAGGTGCACGTGTGCGGCGCGTCTCTGAACGGATTGGTCGACATGGCGGAGGCGAGCGCAACGCGTGACGGTCGCTTCGCTTGTGACGCCGACGATGTGCGTGGCGTGCTGCGTACCTACGAGGTGTGTCGTGGCCCGTTGCGTTTCCTTCCGATCTGTCCCAGATTGGTGCAGCAGGCCGGCCAATTGATATGTCCACTGAGTGGTTGCGTGGTCTCTCACAATCTGGTCAGCAACGACGGTCTCACCAACGAGGAGTCGGCAGAGATTCGGAAACGTTCCGATCTGGCTGGCGGCGGCGGCGGCGGTGTGCGCCCTCGACGTGGACGTTCCATCGTCATGGCGACCTCGTCTCGAAATAGTAGACACGAGCCGGCCAAATCGGATCGTTACGCACACGCACGCGTCTACGACTATCAAAACAACGGAGACCAACAGAACGATCTTCTGCCGACCACTTGGACTTTTATGTTTCAACCTCAAGAGGAACCGTTGGTACATGTAGCGTTCGGCTATGTTGCTCGCGACGACGACGACCACGACGACGACCCTAGAAAGAAGAAGAAGAAGATGGAAAAGAAAGCGGTGAAAGGTGATCAGCCGATTGAACATTTACGCATGATGTTCTCGACGACGACGACGACATCAAAACGTTCATCATCATCATCATCGACGTCGTCGTCGTCGTGCGAGAGGAGAAGAAAGAGAAGCGACATCATCGAGAAACCGTCTGTTTTTAGTAGTAGTAGTAGTAGTCGTCGTCGTCGTCATCATCATCATCATCAGGTAGTTGTCGACACGGACGACGATGTGGACATACAGACTCGTGATCGTGTGATGACGGTGATCAACGAGATGATGAGCGATTCTAATCGATACGATCTGTTGGCCACTTTTTTTCTCGTTCACGTCTACAACAACGACGGAAGTGTCGCGGTGATCGACTCCGCCTGTCTGCTCGGGGCACTGTCGTCGAACGGTGCGACGACGACGACGGAAGCACAGTCGCAACGACACGTGCGTGCCAGAAGGATATTGGTGAAGTTCGCCTCGATCGTCTCTCGTCTGGTGGAAGAGTATGGCGAGTTTGTTTTCGCCGCCGCCGAAACGGGTGTCGCCGAGCGGATGGATGTCATGTTGAAACACATGAAAACGATCTTCTCGCATCCGTCTGCGTTCGTCGGCGAGATGTTCAACATGTGCAACACGATCATCGGTCCGGGCAGTGTGGAGACACGCGAGCGACTGACCAAACGACGTCTGAACACGGCGCACGCGGAAGGATTCGCCGCCGTTCGGCGCTACTATGAGCAGTGCCAGGAGCGAGGTGAGATGCCGCTGGCCATGGTCGGCGACGCCTGCTACGCGCAGGCGTTGCGCGCTCAGCGCTACCTACAGCCGTTCGATCTGCGCGCCTACTCGATGCGTGAGGATCATTATCTGACCATCGCCTGTCATCTGTGGGCGGTCATGCACTATCGACGCCTCGATCTGATGCCGCGCAGTCGTGTGCCGCACCACGCGCGTCGTCACATCCTCGGCGTGCTCTACACGCTGCGCCAGCACGAGTACTCGTTCCCGAAGGCGGACGTCACCTTCTGGACCGCCGCCGACGCCTATCTATTTCGCTATCTGCCGGAGAAGAGCGATCTGACCGAGTTTGTCGTCAACAATCGCTGCTTCGGGCTGTTCGATTTCATCGCGTTCGATCGAATGCTCGTCGAGTACGAGCGAACGAAGAAGACGACAATTAACAGACATCAACAGCAGCCAGCGACGACGGCTAGTGGCAAGTCGTCCGCGTCGTCCGCGTCGTCGTCGGTTCGTAGACCGAGTGCACACGATGTCACCGACGGTATGAACGAGTTGAACAAGTTAGTTTTGCAATCGATCGCCTACAACGAATCTGTTGTCAAATTGTGTTCTTACTTTGTCAAGGACTGTATTGATGAACTTTTTAATTTGTAACACGCGTTAATCACGCACACGCACATATGCGTTCGTACACGGGGGCGTCGTCGTCGTCTTCATCATGATTTTCATGCTGCTGCTTGCCTTCGCCGCGTGCGGAGAGGCGGGATCGTTACGTGACGATATCGTTTATCCTGCGCGCGTTTCGGATACCATAAGGATGCCGCCCGGTGCGGAGATTGTCGCCTTGCGCGAGGAGTTTGTACCCTACTCGAAGATCCCGCTCGGATTCGTCGGCGAGGATATGCTCGCTTCCGAACAACAACAACAACAGGACGAAGACATCGTCGGCGAGGACGAGAAGAGCGTCGTCCATGACGACGCTGAGTGGGAGCGTGGTATTGTATTCTTCGAAGAGATCCTTTTGATACCGGGAAAGAAGAAGGATCCAAACTCGAAGGTGGTCATCGTACACGGTTTCTTGGACAATGTCGATCCGGAAGAATTCCGCAGAGGCGAACATCATCATCATCATCAACTCCGCCGCGATCATCGACACGCGAGTGCGCATTTCAACAGCACGCATGGCAAGCGTGTGTGGCAGGATGTACAATGGCTGCGCATGCATTCCTCCTCCGATGGACCGACGCACGCTTCCTCCTCGGACGGGATCGGATGCGTCGGTCCGATCTCTGTCGGATTTCGTTGGAAGAACACGCAGACCAAGACGTTTCTGCTGGATCCCAGCGGTTCCGGAGTCAGTGCGTCGGTCATGATACCGCAGATCAACACGGCATTCAACGATTGGGATCAGTATCTGTTGCAGCACACTGTGTGGGGAAGCATCGGCAACGTGCAGTCGGTCAACGTGGAACAGGTCCTGGAGCCGGGCACGCTCGGGTTCAATTCGATATCGTTTCGTTCTATAGATGTCGATTTCCCAGGAGTCGGCGGCTCCGTGCTGGCGTTTGCCGTCATGTACGGGCCGTTCAATTCGACAACGGTGCCCGTCTCGCAGCGAGAGATCCTGGAGGCACACATAGTGTTCGACGAGCAGCGCGTGTGGCAGTACGATCGCACCGCGCCGCAGTCGTGCTCCTACTTTGACTGGTATCGCGTGCTGTTGCACGAGGTCGGACACGTCTACGGTCTGGCGGACACGTTCGGTCCCTCCTCCTGCCAGCCGCACATCATCATGTGGTTCCAGGTGAATCCGTGCTCGGACAAGCAGCTGCAGACGGTCACCTCCGGCGATCAGTGTGCGTTGCGCACACTCTACGGCGAGAGTCCGTGCATATTGGATTCCGGACAGCAGACGCCACCGCCGCCGCCGTCCGCTTCCTCTTCTTCGTCATCGTCGTCATCTTTGTGTATCATATTACTATTTTTGAATACACTGTTTTATTGATCAGAAAGCGGAGGCTTTGTCGGGAGGCGATGATGCACCATAGCAAAGGCGCGCGTTGGCAGAAGACGAACCCTTGTTATTTAGAACAAGGCGATGACGACGACGACGAGGAGGAGGAGGAGAATTCAGTGTTGAACGTGACACGACACGGATCCGACTATGCAATGTGTCACGGTACGCGTGCCAACAATGTGCGCACGGCGATGTCCTGGGCGGGCGCAATCTGTCAGGACGCGTTGACGATGGTCGACTACACCGGTCGCACGCGAAAGCAGGCCGAGCGCGTGGTGCGCACGGCGCGTTCGCATTCCGGCTCGGTGACGCTGTACTACATTCTCACCGAGGCCGACATGATCGAGTGTCCGGAGCGGTACCACATGCCAGGCGTGCTGGAGATTGTCTCCAACGTCAGAGAGCGACTGGACCAGGGCAAGGGACGACGGCGCTCGGCGTTCGAGATACTCTCGCTGACCGCCGCCGATCTCGCCATGCGCTGGTGGATTCGGCGCCAGCACAGCGTGCACTGCGAGCTCGCCTTCCACCCGGACACGCCGTCGCCGAACGGTGCCATGATCACCTACTCGGTGACCGTCGACGGCGTGCGTCGCGAGATGCGCACCTACAAGAACACCAGCTACTCGCACTGCTCGCTGATGATCAGCACCGACGAGGAGCGACGCATGCGTGCCTTCCTCGACACCACCGTCGGCCTGCCGCTGGACGTCTACCGCTCGCGTCTGGTGCCGTTCTGGCCTAGCGTCGACCTCGACCCGGAGACGCGCACGCCGCGCGCCTACTGGTGCGCCATGCTCTGCGTGGCCGCCATGCAGGTCGGCGGCTTCTTCACGCACGTCTCCGCGCACTCGGTCAGCGTCGACGACGTCGTGCGCCTCTTCGAGGCGTGTCGCTCCAGACGCATCCTCGAGGACACACCGACGCTAGTGCGTCTCGCCGGCCAGAAGGCAGAGCGCCTGAAGAGGGCGGCCGCGCGCGGCAACAACAAGCATAGTCGGTGAGATTTCAAGTGTGCACACACACACACACGCACGGTTTGTGTTTGGTATGTTGCAGGTGGCCGAGAAGGTGTTACAGATCGACGGCGTCGGGCGCCACCAACTGTCGGCGTCGGCCAGCGGAAGATTTGTTGCACACTTCCTGGACGATCGATTGCGCGTGTTCGATCTGGGCGAACGTCGCTACGGCACCGACGTCCGACGACAGCAACAGAAACCGATCGTTGACTACGTGGACCAGAGCGTGTGCGAGTGGAAGGAGTTGCGAATAAGCGCCGACGGCAAATACATTCTATCAGTAAAGTGTGTTCGTTCGTCGCCAGAGAGAAGGGAGTTGCGATTCTTTAGAAGATCGATCGGGGGCGAGCAGCAGGCGGAGGAGCACGAGCTCGGCGAGCCGACGGTGTTGCCGGCATCGGACGGGAACAAGATTCGTCGCTATCAGCAGCAGAAACGACATGTCGCATGGAGCGAGGACACGAGATATTTCGCGCTGGTGCTCGACAGAGACACGATCCTGGTGCGCGACCGCTCGTCGTCGTTGCCGAGATCGGTCTCCTGCGCGCACGTCGGTCAGATCGCGGCCGTCTGCATCGACAACGCGGGCACCGTCTACTTTTGCAGCTCGGGCGAGACGATGCGCGTCGCCATGCAGACGAACGACGTCTGCGAGACCGCCTACTTCACGCCGCGCACCACCTATCTGGCCGACAGGAGCGTCTCGTTGCACGTCGAGTCGCCGACGGCCGTGGCGGTGTGTGGCGGCGATGGCCAGATCAGACAGTTCGATCTGGCGCGTGGCGTCGAGAAGATCACTCGTCCGGCGTTGCGCATCTTTCCCGGCTTCGAGGACGTCATGCGCTCGGACGCGAAGAGATTCAAACGATCGCGGGCGCCTGATCTCGTTTTTTTTCACAGAACCGTCGCAGCCGCATTCTACGACTGCTGCGCGATCGTCTATCGCGTTTGAAAACCCCCCGCTCACTCTCTGTGAGCGCGTGTGCGTGAAATGGATATAAACACGTTCGTTCGCATCGCAGCCTCGTTCCGTCGTGTCGGAGTCGTCTCCGTCGACGGCAACGTGCTCAGCGCGGCCTTTGTTCGCACTTTGCTAAACGCCTACGTCACGCACGTCGACCCGCTCGGCACGCCGCCCGACAAACGAGCCGCCTTGCTCGTCGCCAATCTGACACGCGTGTGCGACAAGACGTTCCTGCATGCAGGAAAACAGGTACCCGAGATGGGCGATGGCGTCTACAAGATCGAACCCGGCACGTTCGTCGGATTGTGTCAGGTGACAGTGCCTTCCGACAAGAAACCACCGTCGTCGTCGTCGTTGTCCATTGACCGGAAGAAGACGTGGAGAAGCAACGGCGCCCCGTCAGACGACGATGGCGACGACGACGACGACGACGACGACGAGTCGCCGACGGCACGCCGTCGCCATCACCTGGTACTGAACGTGCTGCCGGAGCCGTATGTGGCAAAGTGCATGAACGAGCCGATCTACATGCTGCAGAACAGCGAGGTGCGCCACCACTCTGTCTACAGCGAGTTCGAGACGCACTGGGGGGACCTGTTCACGCGCAACGAGGATGTCGAGAACTATCTGGGCACGCGCTGCGCGAAGATCGAGTACAAATTCGACTCGCAGCGCGTGATCGCCAGTCTCAGACGATTCGTCGAGTGCCACGCGCTCGAGGCGCTGGTGCTGGTCGGCACGTTCGACACGGACTCGCTGCAGCGCATCGTCGACGCCGTCGGCTCGATACTGGAGGTGCCGCTGTTCAAGACGATCGTCTGTCCGCTGGCGAACCGGTACAGGGACTCGGTGTACTTCATGAACAACGAGCCGCTCGAGCGCGACAACGACGGCGTGCTGGAGCATTTCTCGCTGCAGAGCACGCTTCTGAGCGAACGTCTCAAGGGTGCCATCTGTCGCTGGCACGAGCTCGTGCGCGCCACCGTCGCACTCGCGCCGCTCTCGTTCGCACACGCCAGAAACGACTCCGAGCGGCGTCTGCTCTACGCCGGCGCCGCCTCGCGTCTCTACTACGCCAGCGGCGCCGCGCGCTCAGTCGAGTTGCTGCACGGCGTACAGATGCCGGTCTATCATCTGACCGGCAACAACAACAACAACGGCGGCGACGACGTCGTGTTCACCGGCGATCACGTCGCACGTGGCTCCAAGACGCAAAAGGGACACGTCGTCGAGTGGATCGCGAAGAGATTCGGCGCCAGATCCCTGTTCAAGCCGGAGAATTTCGGCGTGATCGACGCGTGCAACAGTGTGATCATCGTGCAGGCAAACACTTTCTTCTATCACTAGACGAGAACGAACGAACGAACGGAAAATAAACACACACACACACGTGTCTCGCGCACTGCTACTGCTTGGGTACAAGTTCGATCTCCTCCTCCGCGGCGGCGGTGGTGACAAATCTCTTCTGTCTCAGCAAATAGGAGACGGTGAACACGCGTCCGAATTGGCGATAGATCACCTGTGCCATGGCGATGTCAAGCTGTGAGATCACCAGCATGACGGTGATCACCTGTCGCACGCCGGAGATCACGTCCATCGCGTTGATGTAGAAGTTGAGCTCGGTACGTCCGAAGGAGGTCACCTCGACGCGGTCCTCGTGCGGATCGAACACGGTCAGAAACATGCCGGGCATCGTCAGGTCGTGGATGATCGCCTCGCTGACGGTCAGCAGCAACAGCAACGCGTGAAGCGTCGCGTACGAGTACCAATTCGCAATCGGCACGCCGACAATGTTCAGATCCTCCGACGGACCGTAGCGGAAGTAGTCCGAGCTCCTGCGTCCGAATACGCCTATCAACACGGCCACCAGTAGGAGAAGCACTCCGTTCGCCAACAACGCCGTGCGCACCTTGTGCGCTTGTGTGACCATTCGTCACGTTTTGCGTGCGTATGTTTTTCGCTCGAGTTTGCGCGCAAACTCACAGAGATTTCACACACGAGCGCGCGCGCACACGCGCAAACTCACAGAGATTTCACACACGAGCGCCCGTTCTTTCGCCATACTTCGAACGTGTGTGTGTGTTTGTCATTCTTTTCTGTGGCGGTGCGCAAGTGTAGTAGTGTGTGAACAGTGGCAGCAGCAGCATGGCTTTGGAGATTGAGAGTGTGAGAAAGGACAGTCAGATGGCCGAACGGCCGCCGCAACTTCTGCGCGTGTCACATCTGGACGGCTTGGTGGACACGGTGCGCGAGGACGAAAACTCGGAGGTGTACACGTGCATCGCGCGTGTACATGCGAAGACGCCCGATGTCGTCCAGCAGATGCTGGAGGCGCGAAAGAATTACATGGAACAGGTGATCTCCTCCTCGGAGCAGGACGAGATTCTTCTTCGTCCGCCGGAGATGTTGGTGCTCGGCAAGGTCCTGGTGGACGCCGAAGATCGAGACTTTGACACCTTAGAGAAGGTGAACCGGGATCCGTGCGCGGCCATCATCCGTCGTGTGCAGAAGAAGGGAGGCGACGACGTGCTCGCCAATCTGGTGATCAACAAGATTGGCTGGAAGGTACAGCGGCGGGACGCTCGTCGACCCTATCGATGCACCATGATCTGGGCGTACTTTCCGGACAAGGCGGCAGCCACCAAGGCCATGCCGAACATGTTGGCCGGTGAGAAGTTCTCCGCCTACGTGCAGCGTCGCATGAACGAGGAACAAGATCACGGCAAGGCGATTCGTTCCGAGTTGATCGACGTCTTGCAGCCGGTGCCGTTGGAGTTGGCCAAGTTCGTGGCCTCGATGCATTGCGTGGAGAGACGCAAGGCGTTCGCCGACGGTCTCTACGACGAGCAGTGTCTGTTGCAGATGCGTTCTCCGGAGTTTGACGATCGTGTGCTGGAGGAAGAGTTTCCCGCCGCCACAACGCAAAACGACGACGACGACGACGACGAGTTTAGCGAATTCGCCGTGCCGGAAAAGAAGAGCGAAAATGACGAGAAGAAGAACGATGATGACGAGAAGAAGAAAAAGAAAACGAAGAAGAACGACAATGAAGAAGGCGATGAGAAGAAGAAGAACAAGAAGACGAAGAACGACGACGACGATGACGATCTTGCTTCGTCGATGCTCGAGCTGTTGGACAAGGTGGAAGAGGCCGAGGAGGAGGAGGAGGAGCAACAAGAAACGGTCGAGTCGTTGATGAAGACCGACGCTCAGCGCAAGAAGGAGCGTCAAGTCGACAAGGAGGCGTTGAGTGCGGCCATGAATCATCTGGCGGAACGATTCTTGGAGGAGTTCGATTCGGTGGTGTCCAATCGTTCCAAATTCTCCAAGTCGGTGCAGAACTCGAAGACTCAGCGCGCGGCCAAGAAGAGCGGCAAGAACTCGCGGCCTCTTCTCGATCTAGAGGAGTTCATCAATCAGATCGATTCGGATGGCACGCCGCAGATTTCGTTGAAGATCTCCTCCACAAAGATCTCCGATCTGGTCGGCGTGCATCACGTGCCCACCGACGCAGAGCCGGACGATGCCGACTTCAGAGCGTTCTACTACATCTACAAGTTTCTCATTCGAGTCGAGGACGCCGAACACGCCGAGACCTTCTTCGCCTATCGCAAGAAGAACCAGCGTGCCTTCTGGGCGCAAGGCATCCAGAACGAGATGAGCAAACGCCTGCGCGAGAAGAACAGCAACACCGAAGGTACCTTCATCGTCGACGTTCGTATGGCCGAACGTCAGAAGACGACCGTCAATTCGTCGTCAAAGTCCACCGCCGCCGCCGCCTCGCCAGAGGATGATATCGTTTCTCTCACCGTCGGCAACGATGAACAACAACAACAACAACAGGCCGGCTCTTTGGACGAGACGACCGTCAATTCGTCGTCGTCGGCGCAAGATGCTTTCCCGGTGAACATCATTGTCGGATTCACTTCGAAGGCAATCGAACGTTATATTGACGGAAAACGCCTGAAGAAGTTGGACATTCGTCCTGTCGATGACAAGAAACGTAAGGCATCCACGCAGCAGGAAGAAGAAGAACAGTGCCACGTGGAGCAGGAAGAGTCGTCATCTCCGGTGAAGAAGAAGAAAAAGACCAAAGAGCCGATGATGGACGACGACGACGACGA
>SKHB01000011.1 GCA_007117135.1 Microbacteriaceae bacterium
GGGGTGGGCGACGTTTGGCCTCGGGGAGAGAATTCGGGCCGTCGTCTGCGAGCCTCGTCGCCGCATCTTCTGAGGTGAGTCCGCGGTTGGCGTCCGACCGGACACTGTCGATAACGGTGTCAATCAACTGCGCATGCCAACCCATAAACCCTCCTCTTCAAGGCTACCGATAACGCCCCAACGTCTGGTGTGGGGTATCGAGATCGGGTGCACGGGCCCTGAGGCCAAGAACATATTCCCTCGCCAGATAATGCATTCGTTACTAGAATGCTGGGGTGACCAAACGCGACCGAATTGTTGCCGAACTCAAGCGCATGATTCGCGAGGGCGAACTGCCCCGTGGAAGCCGTATCCAGCAAGACGTCCTCGCTGAGCAGTTCAACACCAGCATCACTCCCGTGAGGGAGGCCATGGTGCTGCTTGAAGCAGAAGGTCTTCTGGTCTCCAGCCCCAACCGTGGCGTCAGCATCGCCGACGCTGACATTGACCAAGTGAAAGGCGTCTACATCCAGCGCATGCTGCTGGAACCTTATGCAATGCAGCGCGCAACGAGGCGTATTGCGCACCGAGACATCGATATCGCCGGGCAGCTGTTGGACCGGGTGGAAAACTACGATCCAGCAAACGAAACGGTTCCGCTGTCTCAACTAAACCGCCAATTCCACTTCATCTTTTATAGCAACTGCGGCAGTGAGGCCCTCACCCAGCAGGTTGAAGCGCTGTGGCAGAGGTGGCCGTGGGATTTGCTAGAAGTGATCAAGAAACGTCCGCGAACCTCAAGCGACGAACACCGCGCGATGCTCGACGCTGTCCGATCGGGAGACCTCGAGCGTGTCGCCGACTCGACGAGAGAACACCTTCGCCAAAGCTACCTGTCTCTCACCCACCACATCACCGGCGCCGTGCAGCAGGACCCGTTCCTGCTGGATGTCGACTAGGAGCCGAGCACTTCACTCGTGTGCTCCCCCAGGCCAGGCACTTTTCGCCCAGCCAACAGGTTCGCATCACTCACAAAGGGTGGCAGGAGTGCATCGAAGCTCTCACCGGCTTGGGTGTGCTGTGACACCCACCGACCCCGTGAGACAAGCTGCGGATGGTCAACGACGTCGGGGACTTCCCGCAAGATCCCGTAGGGGATATCGGCGGCGTCAAGGAGGCTAAGAAGCTCCGTGGTGGTGTGAGCATCGAAGCCCCCCTGAACTGCCATCTCAACAGCCTCGCGGTTGTTGAGACGCTCTTCATTGGTTGCGAAGCCGGTGGTGCCCACAAGCTCCGGGCGGGAAATTACATCCCGACATAAGCGTTCCCACTGACCCTGGTTTTGGACCGCTATCTGGATTTCATCGCCCTCTGAGGAGGCGTAAGGGCCGTACGGGGTGATTGAGGCGTGACCGCGTCCGGCAGGCGGGGGAACGTCACCCGCATATTTGCTGGCCAACAGCAGCGGGCTCATCCACTCCGTGAGGGTGTCAAACAGGGCAATATCGATGCGTTGGCCCAGGCCGGTTCGAGACCGCTCCACCAGCGCCCCCAGGATGGCGGCCAGGGCGTATGTTCCGCCTGCCAAGTCGCCGACAGAGATACCAGGCCTCGCATACTGGTCTTCCGTCCCCGTGGAGGCAATGACTCCCGCCTCACCCTGGACGAGCATGTCATACGCCTTGCGGTTCGCGTAAGGGCCTTGTGTGCCGTAGCCGGAGAGGTAACAGCGGATCAACTTTGGATATTGTGCCAGTTCCGCATCGGGGATGATTCGCTCAAATGCTCCCGGCGCCAAATTAGAAATCAATACGTCGGCGTCAGCCAGCAATTCCCGAAGCGCCCGGTTACCTTTGTCGCTCTTCACGTCGAGGACAACGCTTTTCTTGCCCCGGTTCAGCCAGGAAAAGTGGCTGGCCTCACCGTGAACATAGGTGTCGTAGTGACGAGCAAAGTCTCCGGTGTCGGGACGCTCTATTTTGATGACCTCAGCGCCCATCTCTGCGAGATGCCTCGAACACAGCGGTGCTGCGACCGCATGTTCGACGGCAACCACGCGCACGCCAGTAAGAGCTTCAATCACCGAGTGCCGCCTAGCTGGGCTGCGCTGAGCCGAAGTGGAGAGTGGTTCCCACCGCAGGCTGAACATAGTGATCGTCGTGGGCGAGATGGGCGTGGGTGCGCACACCGGAACAGTGCATCGGCATGATGGTTTGAACGTCGAGTTCTTTCAGCGCGTCTGCTGTCTTTTCAACGTTTTCTTTCGGCGTGGTGGGGAAGCCTAGGTGGAAGCCCCCCATGACGGCACGAATTGGCTTGTCGCCACAAATCGCTTTCGCCTGGTGGATGGTGTTCACCACACCGGCGTGGGCGCAGCCTGTCAAGACCACCAGCCCCACGTCTTTCACATCGATGACAAGGCCGTTTTCGTCCATGACGTCATCGCGACGAAGATTCCCTTCGCGGTCGACCTGATAGAGCCCGGGCTTGCCGGGGTCAAAAGGCGGAGCTGCGGCCTCGAAGGGAACATTGCGGGGGATTTCTCCCGTGGTGTGGATACCCCACCCAAGGTCCAGGGCATCTTTCGCTTTGATGGCAGCACCACCGGATTCTTCGATCTGGTCGAAGGTGAATGCCGAGTTGTATACCGAGGACATACGCCCGTCACCCATGAGGGCGTACCGGGGCAGTTCGGCATCGTGGTGGGTGGCCACCGGGATGCGCCGGTCGGTTGAGCGGAGGAAACCGTGGATTCCGCCGAAGTGGTCGGGGTGACCGTGGCTGATGGCGACGTGGTCGATGGATGAGGGGTCGATGCCGAAAACACCCATGTTGTGCATGAGAACGGTGCCGGTGAGGCCCACATCAAACAGCACACGTGAGGTGTGGCGGCCTCGCCAAGCCTCCACTAAGAAGCTGATGCCGTTTTCTGCCTGCGGGGGGAGGTACTTATTGTCGAAGTGTTCGATGAGGCCCCAGCGGTTGATGCAGTGGTCATCGCTTCCGACCGGGCTCGCCTGGTCGGGAAGAAGCATGTCTACCTGGTTTTCGACCAGGACGGTAATTTTGACGCCGTCTGCTTGGAACATAGTGGAGCCCTTTCTCCCGACATTTCTTCTAGTTACTTGTGACAACCCTGAGATAACATACATTAGTTCCTAGAAAATGCATTTACAAGCCTTGTGAGGAAAAACTACTGATGACGACCCAACACGCTGCCCACCTGTATGTGCCGGGGGATCAACCAGATAAGCTCCAAAAGGCCAATGCGCTTTCGCTGGCAAGCATTGTCGTTGATTTAGAGGACGCAGTTGTCCCCGACCGAAAAGACATCGCCCTCGACGCTCTCCCCGACACTGTCGAGACTCTCGCCGGCGTCTCCGTCTGGGTGCGGATCAACCAGGGCGAGCGCGGACTTGCCGACCTTGATCGCATCCTCCGTCTTCCGGGAATCGACGGAGTCTGGGTTCCGAAAGCCGAACCAGGGCCGTTTTTTGAAGAAGTCGTGGAGCGAGTAGCTCGGGAGTCCGAAATGAGTGTGGGTGTCCTCATCGAGTCGGCGCGAGGCTATGTTCACCGCCACGACCTGCTGTCCCCCACCATAGTCACCCAGGTTCAGTTGGGTGAATACGATTTTCGCGCCGACACCGGGTTCGGGCCACTCACCTCAGACTCTTTCAGCCACCTCACCCCGCTTCGAACAGAAATAGTGATGAGCGCCATCGCGCACGGCATTGAAGAGATTGTCGGCATTGTGTCGGCTGATTTCACCGACCTCGAGACCTTCGAAAAATCTACTCAGCTGCTCTTCGACACCGGCCACACCTCCCGGGCCTGCATTCACCCCTCCCAAGTCAACATCGTCAACACTGTCGCCACACCCACCGAGAAAGACATCGCCTGGGCGAGGAAAACACTCGAGCTGTTTGCCGAGAACGAGAAGGCCGGGAAAGGCGCCTATTCGGACGCGGACGGGGAAATGGCCGACAAAGCAACGGTGAGGCGCGCAGAGCGTATTCTCGCCCGAGCTGGCGACTAATGCGCCTAGCCGGCTCTTTTCTTTGTCGGCCAGCCCGAGAGGATCACCGCAACCAGAGCGATGGCGACACCGGCCACCGTCACCCAGGTAAGCGGATGCAGTGGTGACGGCAAAACCACATCAATGGCTAATGCTCCCATCAACTGTCCGGCAACAACCGCAATGCCCAGCACCAGTACACCGATTTTCTTCACCACCAACGCCGAGCCAGCAATGAACATCGCGCCCAGCACTCCCCCGGTATAGAGCAGGGGGTTAGTCGGAATTGACGGAACATCACCCGAGAAAAGAAACCTGGCCCCCACAATGACACCGAGAAGCACAGTGGCGATGGCGAAGTTTAAGAATGTGGCCGACAGCACGCTGTCTGCGGCCACTCGAACTCGGCCGTTGACCGCCAGCTGCCAGCCCATGCCTGCTCCCGCAATCAGCGGCATCCACGCCCACAACACCGGGGCATCGGCGTCAACCTGTCCCCCCACTGCGACAATCACCGCCGCCAGAACCAGCACCGTGCCCACCACACGCGGTGCGGTGAGGGGGAATTTCCCGCCCGGGCCTACACCCCAGCGGTCCATCAGCAGTGAGGTGGCGGTTTGGCCAGCAACAATCGCCACCGAAAACAACGCAACACCCAAGAGCACCCCGGTGAGGGTCTGAGCAATCGCGTAATATGCCCCAGACACTCCTCCCAAAACATGCCACCACGCCAGCTCGCGTGTTTTCAAGGCGGTGACAACCCGGCTGAGGCCCCGCCTCCCCCGGGGTGAAAAAGCCATAACGGTGGCAACGAGGAGAAACCCGGAGGTTATCGAAATGGACGCCGCGACATAACCATCACCGGTCAAGAACCCCAGTTCACCGTTGACCCTGGCCTGGAGGGCGTTCAGCGAGCCGATAACAACAGCGAGAACGACAAAAGCTGGGCCCAGTAACGCAGCCAATCGAGGCGACGAGGGCACGAACCAGCCCCCGGCTTAGAAGGCCGAGTGCCTGATGGGAGGTTCGGCGGCAGCGTCTGCCACCAGACCGGCAGCCTCAATACCAGCCACAGCACACACCTCATCGTTGTCGGAGGTGTCACCACTGACGCCCACGGCGCCCACAATCTGGCCATCGCGCATGATCAGCACGCCGCCCGGGACAGGGAGCATCCGCCCCTGACTGACCGGGCCAAGGGCTTGGAAAAAAGCCGGCATGAGTTCTGCTCGGCGCCCTAACTCCCTCGTCGGCAGGCCCATACCCAACGCCCCCCACGCTTTCGCGTGAGCGATGTCTGGTCTGATGAGTCCCGACCCGTCTTCCCTCGCGCTTGCCTTCATTACTCCTGCCGCATCCAACACCACAACAGTCATCGGTTCGAAGCCGTTTGTCCGGGCAGATTGGAGGGCGTGTGTCACGATGGTGTGGGCATCATCAAGGCTCAACAGGGTCATAATTTTCCTTCTTCTTGGGGAACAGGGGTGCGGTCAAGGTTGGCCATATCAGCTAACACGGCAAACACTGATGCCGTGTCGGATGACCCCCAACCGTGGGCGAGTGCAGCCGAATACACGGGCACGGTGGCGTGAAGAAGCGGGGTGGGGACACCGAGTTCTCGGGCGTAGTCGGTAATGATAGCGACATCTTTCATAAATACGCCGACATTCATCCCCGGCTCACCGTAGGTGTCTTCGGCCATCATGGGGCCTCGAACTTCCAGCATCCGGGATCCTCCGGCCCCATCAGAGAGCACCTCAACGGCTTCTGACATATCCATGCCGGCGCGCTTGGCCAGGACGAGAGCTTCCGCGGTGGAGACGTTGTGAACGGCAACCAGGAGGTTCGCGAGGAACTTCATCTTGGAACCTTGGCCGTATGCGCCTAGTTCGTAGGTTTTGCGGTTGAAGCCGTCGAGAACGTCACGAACAGACTCAACAACACCCGCGTCAGCACTTGCATAAGCAACAACGTCGCCCTTTTTGGCCTGCATGGCCGTGCCGCTCAGCGGACAGTCAACAATCTGACCACCCGCCTCGGTGACGATGCGGTGGGCATCGTGTTTTACCTCCAGCGGAAGTGTGCTGGTCTCGATGAGAACTTTGCCGGACAACTCCCCCGAAATCTCAGCCAACACGTCGTAAAGGGCTTTCACCGAGGGAAGGCTGGTGATGATTACCTCGGCAGCCGCAGCCACTTCGGCGGCGGACCCCAGCGGGGTGCCGCCGTCTGCGGACAACTGTTGACCACCCTCGGGCCTGACGTCAAACCCTGTGACCTCGAAGCCTTTATTGGCTAAGTGCATGCCAATAGAGGATCCGATATTTCCCAACCCAATAACACCAACACGTCTGGTCACAGACACATCATCCTTTCACTATCGCAACAGTCCAGGCAGCCACGTCACGATCTCGGGGAACGCGATCATGAGCGCCAACAGAATTAGCATCAACACCACAAACGGGAACGACCCGGCAAAGATGTCTTCGACCGATGCCCGCTTCCCCAGTGTTGCTTTCATCGCAAACGGCACCATTCCAAATGGTGGCGTCAGCAGTCCTATTTCGACGGCAACGATGAAGATGATGCCGAACCAAATCGGGTCGATGCCGAGCGCTTGAACGGCGGGGAACATCAGCGGGATGGCCAGCAAAATAATGGAGCTGGAGTCCAGGATTGTTCCCATCACGATCAAGATCACGATAAACAGCATGATGATGACCAGAACACTGACGTCCAGCCCGGTGATGAACTGGTTCACTCGGTTCACAAAACCGCTGGTAGCGAGCATCCTCGAGAACAGGCCAGCAGTAATGAGCAGCAGCAAAATCCCGCCCACACTAATTGCCGTTTGCTGGAAGGACCGCAAAAATTTCTTCTTGTTGAGCCCCATGCCAAGCGCTATGAAGAACGCGCCAACCGCCCCCACCGCGCTGGCTTCGGTGGGCGAGAACAATCCTCCCCAAATACCACCAATGACCAAACCCACTAGAGCGATAATCGGCAGAGCTCCCAACGCTGAGGCCCTAAACGACATTTGTTGAATCGGAATGGCAACCGTTTGTGTCACCATTCCCGGCGCTCGAACCTTCACCTCGGTCCCCGTTTCCCCGTCGGGGTCTAGGGAGATCATTCCGGTGGTGCGCTTGGTTTCTAGCCTCGCCTCTCTAGCCGCCTGCTTTTGCTGGGCTTGGAGGACGAAACGGTTCGGGTTTTGCTGGACAATACCGACCTTGTCGGGCCGGATATAGCTTGTTCCGAACAAATACAGCGAATACAGAACGGCCAGCAAAATGCCGGGAACCACACCGGCGACGAACATGGCGCCGATTGACGTCTGGGTCAAAATGCCATACAGGATCATCAGAAGGCTCGGCGGAATAAGCATTCCCAGAATCGATGACCCCGCCACAACACCCAGTGACAGTCGCTTGGCATAACCAAAACGCTGCATCTGCGGGTAGGCAACGTTACTGAACACGGCCGCTGAGGCAACACTCACCCCGGTTACTGCCGCGAAGATGGCGTTAGCACCGACGGTGGCAATGCCGAGGCCGGCGCGGACTTTTTGGAGCATGTAGTTGATGGCGGTGAAGAGAGCTTCAGCCGCTCTAGAATTTGTCATAAACGCCCCCATCAAAATAAACAGGGGTATGACGGCAAAAACATAGTCTCGAACACCTGAGTAAGCGGCAGCGTTCAACAAGTTGACCGCCACATCCCACTTATCAGTAATCAAATACATCGCGGCAAAAGATGTCAGCGCGAGGGAATAGCTGATCGGGATGCCGAGCATGACCAGCAAGAAAAGGGCCATGATGGCCAACTGCGCAATCATCACACTAGTCATTGATCTCTCCCTTGAGTGCTTTGAGGGCGCCGAGCATACTTTCAGCAACCATCAGAACCGATGCGAGAAAAATGGTGAGGCGGGCCGGCCAGGTGGGAACACGCAGGGCGCCTTCCCCCTCATAAGAGCCGGCCGTGTATGCCTTTGTGAACTCGCCAAACGATGAGTAGGCGAGGAGGGCAAAAACAATGAGCCCGACCACATAGGCCGCTACCTCCGCGACCACGCGGGCTTTTCGAGGAAGCCTGGACACAATCACGGTGGCGCGGATGTGACTTCCGCGTCTGGCGACATAGGGAATGGTGAGAAAAGCTGAGGTGACAACCACCATGGCAGCAATTTCGACGACACCTCGAACGGGTGCACCAATTTGACGCCCAATGACGTCGACAACAACTAACACTGCGAGGAGGCCAATAATGCCTGCTCCCACAACAGCAAAAGCAACAGATACGCCACCTACTGCTTTATCAACGCGATTCCACATACGCCCGCTCCTCGTTGAGCCCAACAAAAACGACTGTTAACGTCCTCTGGTGGTGGGGGTGGACACCCCCACCACCAGAGTAACGAGGGTTTTAGTCTTCGATAACCCAGTCACGGGGGAAGACGTAACCGAGCTCTTCTTGTGCACGGATGTACACGCGGAAGGCTTCACTACCGGGCAGACCGAGGGCGTTTGCTTCCTGAGCACCCTCGTTGGGCAGTTCAGAAAGGCGGTTAGCCCAGTCGGAGCGCTGCTCGTCAGTCAGGGAGTTGATTGTGGCTCCACCGGCACGCATTTCGTCGTACGCAGCTTCACCCTCTTCCTTGACCCAGGCAGCAATGTTGGCCTCGAATTCGGCACCCATCTCGACGAGGATCTGCTGCACGTCGGCAGGCAGAGAGTTGAAGGTGTCGAGATTCACGGTGATGGCACCCTGCGGGCTAGCACCGAAACCAATTTCGGTGTAGTACGGGGCGACCTCGTAGAGCTTGAAGCCAGCGGTGGCCTCAGGGAACATCACGGCACCGTCGATCACACCGGTCTCGAGACCGGTGTACCACTCACCGAGGTTTCCCTGGACCGGGTTCACGCCTGCGGCAGTGATCCAGGGGAGGTTCGGCCCAGCAGCAGTCAGGGTGCGGCCAGCGAGGTCCTCAAAGCTCTCCCACTCGAATGTGGTGACCAGGTGGTAAGAACCGGTCGTCCACAAACCCAGAACCTTCTGGTTGTGCTCTTGCTCGAGCATGTCACCCATGTAGGGGACCTCGTCGAACACGGCGCGCATAGCCTTGACCGCGATTTCGGGGTCTGGCGAGCTGAACGGAATCTTCATCTCCAAGTTGTGGAGGAAGAGGGTTGATGGCTCGAACGGGTAGATAATCGCGCCGATGTCGAGCAGACCCGACTCGGTAGCGCCCAGAACCTCAGCCAGGGTGGCGACAGAGCCGCCGTAGCCTTCGATGATTTCGATGGTGTGGTTGGTTTCAGCCTCTACACGCTCTTTCAGCGTAGGAACAAACCAGCTTTCCAAGCGGTTTGCGTAGGTTATTGCCCCACCAGCCGGGTGTCCGGCTCCGACGGTCAGAGTAATGCTCTGGCCGGGGATGTCTGATGTTGCGCCATCGCTCGTGCCCGTACCGGCGTCTTCACCGGTGGTGGGGGTTGTTCCACCGGCGCAGCCGGTGAGAACAAGAGCGAAAGCGGCCAGACCGACAAATGCAGCTTTCGCACTGGATGTCAGTTTCATTGCGCCCTCTCTATATGTTTCCTTGTGTGAACCCGCTCAATCGACATGATTGCATCGTGCTTCACTCTTGGTGCCACGCCTCATCGTCAAGGCACAGCTTTAGGTGTCTCCGATGCTGGCACAGAATGCATTTTGTGTCAACAAAATGCAGTTTGGGTGCATTTGTGTCACGATAATGTGACACGTTCGTTACTGTGCCCGGCCCCACCACACGTAAAGTGGGTCACCACCGCATAGCTTTGGAGGCAAGGATGCCGGAGCAATTTCACCTGTTTGTTGAACTGTCTGCTCACCCGGGGCGCGGTGATGAGCTTGAGGAAGAGCTCGTCGAACTGGCCGACAAGAGCCTGGCAACACCCTTCTGTCACTCCTTTGTTGTGTCGCGCTCAGCAACCGACCCCGACACCTTCTACCTGTTCGAGTCGTTTTCGTCGGCCGACGTTTACCCAGAGCATGTCAACACTGAACATGCGCAATATTTTCTCAACTCGACCGTGCCCCGACTCGTCGCATCTCGGAGTGCCATCGAGCTGCGAGAAATACCCCGCGACTAGACACAACAACACCCACTCGCGTGCAGCGAGCGCCGTGGCAAAATTGTGGAGATGGGGGGAATTGAACCCCCGTCCACTGTGAATGTTCGAAGCCTTCTACGGGTGTAGCGTGTGGTGACGTTTTCTCGGCCCCGCTCTTTCTCACACGCACGTAAAGCGA
>SKHB01000019.1 GCA_007117135.1 Microbacteriaceae bacterium
ACAGCATCCTATCCGGGTGTCCCAGGCAACCACTGGGTGTGACGCCTAGGCTAGAGGCAATGCTTTTCATCTTCGACATGGACAATGTCCTCTACGAATACAACTGGCGTGCCCGGATGCACGGTCTCACTGACCTCACCGGGTGGGATTTTCACGAACTTCGCCGCCGCTGGTGGCATGACGAGGGTGAATGGCAAGCAGAAGCCGGGAATCCCCCCACCGGTGAGGAGTACCTCGCCCGGGTCAACGACGCCCTCGAGTCGTCCATCGACGTAGCCACGTGGCTTGACAACCGCCGTGCTGCGATGACGGTGTGGTCGGAGATGGTGGAGGTGGCCAAAAAAGCCAGCAGCCTGGGAACAATTACCGTACTCACCAACAACGGGGCGTTGATTGGTGAACAGTTGCCCACTGTTTCTCACGAACTTGTCCCCGTGTTTGGTGAACACCTTTTTGCCACCGCCCACTATGGGGCGAGAAAACCAGACCCGACCGTGTTTTCCCGTGTCCTCGAGACGTACAACGCCAGTCCGGAAGAGACATTCTTCATCGACGACATGCCAGACAATATTCGAGGTGCCGAGTCACTGGGAATCACGGGAATGTGGTTTGGGCCCAATCACACCGCTGATGACGCCTGGCAGGCGATGTCAACCTTCGCAGCCAAAAAGTCGTAGGCGACGCCCAGTTTTAAGGTTTTGTGGCGCGGGTAATCCGCGGCCTTCCCGCCAGGTCGTTGTGGTGACTGATCCGGCTAAAGCCGTGCGCGGTGAATAACGCGGCGACCGGGTTGTTGTGGGTGATGCCATGTTCAACAAGCAACACACCTCCTGGTCGGAGGGCAATCTGGGCGAAGGCCACCACATCGGCCATCACCGCCAGACCGCCATCTTCGGCATACAACGCACTATCCGGGTCGTAGTTCCCCGTTTCCACGTCCACCCAGTCTGATTCGCGAATGAGATACGGCGGGTTACTGACCACCACATCAACGCTTCCCGGGGTGACATGCTCACTGGCTTCTGATGCTGCTGCTGTGACGAGGGCCACCCGGCCATCGCCGTAGAGGTCAACGTTTTTCTTCAGGTAACTGTGAGCATCGGGGGACGGCTCCACACTGGTGATGGTGGCATGGGTGACACCTCTGGCAATAGCCAACCCGATTGCGCCACTGCCTGCCCCCACATCCCAGACACGCAGGTCACCGGTGGGTGTTTCCATCGACAACAACTCGGTGATGGCGGTGTGTGCGAGAAGCTCTGTTTCCGGTCTCGGACTAAAAACTCCAGGGCCAACGTGTAATTCCATGCCCAAAAAGGGTGCCAGGCCGAGGATATGCCAGAGGGGTTCACGGGTACAGCGCCTGGTCAGTAACTGGTCAAGTTCACTCGCCACCGCATCATCGAGCGGGTGGTCAGTGGTGGCAGCCCGAACCTCTAGTTGGCCTCGTGTCATCCCCAACACGTGACACGCCATCCACACCGCATCCGCGTCAGCCTGATCAATACCGGCCTCCACGAGGCTCTGAGCAGCCGCCCGAAGCCACTGCCTCAGGCTAGGGGCACGGCTGGTCATTCGCCCTCGCCGATAGCGTCCAATTGCGCTGCTTCGTCTGCTTGGACACAAGAGTCAATGATGGGGTCAAGCGCGCCGTTCATCACCTGGTCGAGGTTGTATGCCTTGAACCCTGTGCGGTGGTCAGCGATTCGGTTTTCTGGGAAATTGTAGGTGCGAATACGCTCGGAGCGGTCCATGCCCCGAATTTGGCTTTTTCTCGCATCGGACGCCGCCGCGGCCAGTTCTTCCTGCTGTTTGGCGAGGATTCTGGCTCGAAGAACACGCATTCCCGCTTCACGGTTTTGCAGCTGACTTTTTTCGTTTTGCATCGACACCACAATTCCGGTGGGAAGGTGTGTAATGCGAACCGCCGAGTCGGTGGTGTTCACCGACTGGCCGCCTGGGCCACTTGCCCGGTAGACATCAATTTTCAGGTCAGCCTGGCTAATGTCTACCTCTTCTGGTTCATCAACTTCGGGGAACACGAGAACGCCCGTAGTGGAGGTGTGAATGCGGCCCTGTGATTCGGTGGCCGGAACTCGTTGAACACGGTGAACACCGCCCTCATATTTGAGCCTCGCCCACACCCCTTCGGCGGGATCTGCTGAGGAAGACTTGATGGCGACTTGGATGTTCTTGTAGCCACCCATGTCGCTTTCTGTCTTATCCAACACTTCAGTTTTCCACCCCCTGCTATCCGCATATTGGACATACATGCGCAGCAGGTCTGCAGCGAAGAGTGCTGATTCTTCACCACCTTCTCCCCCTTTGATTTCCATGATCACATCACGGCCATCATCAGGGTCTTTCGGAATCAACAGTGCGCGCAGGGTTTCTTCTGCTTCGGCCAGTTGGGTTTCGAGGGCGGGAATTTCGTGGGCGAGACTCTGATCTTCGCCCGCTAATTCCCTGGTGGCCGCCAGGTCACCGTTGAGGGTTTCGACGGCGTGATAAGCGTTCACAATTCGGTCCAACTCCAAATACCGACGGTTCAGCTTTTTCGCCTGACCCGGGTTTTGGTGCACGGAGGGGTCAGCGAGCTTCAGCTGAAGCTCAGCATGTTCCGCCACAAGCGGGTCGATATTTCGCTCCGCCATGATTTAGCCTTCGGTGGTGAACCTGGGGGTGTCTTTCTGGATAGCTTCCACCAACGCATCAGCACTGGGGTTCTTCGCCAGCTTCTCCGTCAGGTAGCTCAACACTTCTCGAGGCTGGTGACCGACAGCTTGACGGCGGAACTCGTCCAAAACAGTCGCGTCATTAGCGCCCAACAGCGCGTCGTCGCGCGCTGTTGACGAGCGAACAACATCCAGGGCGGGGAACATGCGAGCACGAGCAGCGCCAGCGTCCAACACCAGTTCGGTGGTGGCCAGCTGAGTGATTTCGTGGGCGATAGCTGCATCAATTTCTTGGCCGGTGTCGGCAAGCACAGTTCCCAACACTGTCAGCGACCCGCCGTTTTCAATCTGACGACCCGAGCCCACCAGTCGTTTCGTGGGATACAACCAGGCCGCATCGGCTTGAGCACTGCCACGAGAGTGGGTTCCAGTCATTTGGTACGCCCGGGCTAAACGAGTAATTGAATCAACAATCACGACAACGTCGTGACCCAACTCTACGAGTCGCTTTGCACGCTCAATGGCGAGTTCGGCAATGGTGGTGTGGTCGTCAGCTGGGCGGTCAAACGTGGAGGCAATCACTTCCCCCTTGACCACACGCTGCAATTCGGTGACCGTCTCCGGATTCTCATCCACCACAACCACCATCAGGTGAATGTCGGGATACCCGTTCGCGATCGACTCGGCCAGTCCCTGAATCAGGGTCGACTTACCCGATTTGGGCGGCGCCAAAATGACACCCCTTTGGCCTTTCGCCAGCGGGGCGAACAGGTCAACAAGCCGCATCGCCGGCTTGTTTGACCCGGTCTCCACCTGCAAGCGGGAAGTCGGGTGAACGGGTGTCAGTGTGTGAAACTCGGAACGGCCTGCAGCCTCCTCAACGCTTTGCGCGTTGACCGTGTCAACAGAGACGAGGGCGTTGTATTTTTGGCGGCCCTGAGATTCTCCGTCTCGCGGTTGGCGGATAGCACCAATGACAGCGTCGCCTTTGCGCAGGTTGTATTTTTTCACCTGGCCAAGTGACACATAAATGTCGGTGGGCCCGGGAAGGTAACCGGTGGTGCGGACGAAAGCATAATTGTCGAGGATGTCAAGGATTCCGCCAATCGGAATCAACACGTCATCGTCAGAGATTTCGGGGTCAACATCGTCACCGTTGCGGCCACGTCGGCGATCCCGGCCGCGTCCGCGGCCTCGACCTCGGCCCTGACCGGAGTCTTGGTCGCCATCATCGTCAGATGCGTCGGAGGCGTCATCAGCCGGGTCGGCTTCGCTCTGGTCGGCGTCTTTGGTGGTTGTCGATCCGGCACGAGTGCGGGTGCGAGTGTTTTTTGCAGGGGCCTTGGCCTTGGCGGCATCTGGAGCGCTTTCTGTGTCTCCACTGTCGGAAACAGTCGCATCTGTGGCTGGCGCCTCAGATGCGTCAGCATTTGTCTTCTTTGCCGCGGTTTTGCGAGCAGGTTTTTGGATGGTGGCCTCATCCCCCGGGGTGTCCGGGGTGATCACGGCGTCGGTTTTTGCCCGGCGGCTTGGGCGCTTGGGGGCAGTTTTTTCAGAGTCGGCAGGCGCCTGGTCTGGGGTGATGTCTGTCTCGTTATCCACGAGGTCTCCTTAGGTAATCGTGTTCCCAGTGACATCCCACACGTCTCCCCCGCCACAGGGCGGAGGTGAGCCTGGCCCGAGGTCGTTTCCCTCATGAGAGATGCTGCCTTCGGCAAGGCCGTGGTGCGAGATCCGGGATCGAACGCTTCTAGTCGGCGAGCGCCGGAAGTGCTTCTACTGTAGCACCTCGCTCGTCAACTGTGAGCAGGTGCACCTCCCAGGCGTCTTTACCGTGGTCGGCGATGACGTCAGCAGCCGCGAGTCTCGCCGCCGGTTCGTTGCACAGCACCAACACTGACGGGCCTGCGCCGCTGACCACGGCGGCGTGTCCGGCTGCGCGCAGAACAGTGAGAAGTTCGGTGGTTTCTGGCATCGCTGATGCCCGGTAGGTCTGGTGGAGCTTGTCTTCGGTTGCTTCGAACAGTAGCTCTGGACTGTCCAAGAGAGCCGCAATCAGAAGTGATGCGCGGGAAAGGTTGAAGATTGCGTCGGCGTGGGGCACTGTTTCCGGTTGCAGGCTTCTGGCTAAACGTGTCGACATGGAGGAGGTGACGGGTATGGCCACCAGGAGGGACACCCCGCGGTGGACGTGAAGCTTTTTGGAGCGGGGACCACCTTCCGCCACCCACGCAATAGTGAGGCCCCCAAACAGAGACGGGGCAATATTGTCGGGGTGGCCTTCAATTTCTGTGGCGATGGCGAGTAACTCGTCATCGCTGAAGCTGTAAATACCGGCGAGGAGCCCTTTGGCCGCCATCACTCCCCCAACAATGGCCGCCCCTGATGACCCTAAGCCTCGACCGTGAGGGATGGTGTTGCGGGCGGTCAGGTGAATACCTGGCGGGGTGATTCCGACCTTCTGGAAGGCGAAAAGCAGGGAGCTGGCGACCAGGTTGGTCTCATCACCCGGCACGTCACCTTCACCAACACCGTGCACATCCACCACAACACCGGAGTCGGTGGCGACAACCTCTAATTCGTCGTAGAGGGTCAACGCCATGCCCAGCGTGTCAAAACCTGGACCTAAGTTTGCCGTGGTGCCGGGGACAACAACGTGAGCACGAGTGCCGACTTTGACGGGACTGGTAGCCATTAGTGGTTTTTCTCCAGTTTCAACACGTCGGCAACAGTGTCAACACTGACGGGAACGCGGGTGGGTGACACGTCTGACCCGTCAGGGTTTTTGAGCGCCCAACCGGGATCTTTGAGCCCGTGTCCGGTCACGGTCAACACCGCGGTGGCACCTTTATCGAGAGCTCCTGCTTCACTGCGCTCGAGTAACCCCGCGACACTGATTGCCGATGACGGTTCGACAAAGATTCCCACATCGCGGGACAGCAGACGGTGGGCGGCGAGGATTCCGTCGTCGTCGATGGCGCCAAAATACCCGTCGGTGTCTTCACGGGCGGCTAAAGCCAGGTCCCATGACGCCGGGTTGCCAATGCGAATAGCACTGGCAATGGTGTCCGGGGTGGTGACCCGCTCACCGTGAACAATCGGCGCCGAGCCTGCAGCTTGGAAGCCAAAAATTCGGGGCAGGTGGTTGATGGCCCCGCGGTCGTATTCTTCGCGGTATCCGCGGTGGTAGGCGGTGTAGTTTCCGGCGTTACCGACGGGCATGAAATGGTAGTCGGGGGCGAACCCCAGCGCGTCCACCACTTCAAAGGAAGCCGTTTTTTGGCCTTCAATGCGGTCGTTGTTCACTGAGTTCACCAAGTGCACGGCATAGTTGTCGGCCAGTTCCCGGGCAATGTCCAAACAGTCATCAAAGTTGCCCTCAATTTGGATGATGTGGGCGTTGTGGGCAACAGCTTGGGAGAGTTTGCCCATCGAAATTTTGCCGTCTGGCACTAGGACAGCTGAGGTGATGCCGGCGTAAGTGGCGTAGGCAGCGGCTGACGCTGACGTGTTTCCCGTTGAAGCGCAAATAACTGCCTGGGCGCCGGCCTCCATGGCTTTCGACATGGCCATCGTCATACCGCGGTCTTTGAATGACCCGGTGGGGTTCATCCCTTCAAATTTCACAAAAACTCTCAGCCCCGTCAGGTGAGACAGCGCCGGTGCGGGGATCAGCGGGGTTCCCCCCTCGCCGAGAGTAATAATCGGTGTTTTGCTGGTGATGTCGAGACGGTCACGGTATTCGTGGATAACACCTCGCCACTGGTGTGCTTTTTTGCGGCGAGGAGCGAGCATTCGTGCAAGCGCGCCCGGGCGTTTAGCGGCCATGCCTACTCCCCCTCCACCCGGATAACACCGGACACCCTGGTCACTGCATCAGATGACTGCAGTGTGTTGACGACCGCGTCCAAGCTCTCCCCTGGGGCACGATGTGTTTGAATCACCAGCGTAGCTGTCGGTGGCCCGCCGTTCGCGTCAGGCGTGAGCGACTGTTGCACGGTCTCCACCGACACATCCTTCGCGGCAAACACCTGTGCAATTTCTGCCAACACTCCAGGCCGATCGGCCACTTCCAACCACACGTGATAACTGGTGTCAATGTGTCCAGGGTCAACCATCGGCAGGTTGGCGTGTGTGGACTCTGCAACACCGGGCCCGCCCACAACGTGACGCCTGGCGGCAGACACAATGTCACCCAAAACGGCCGACGCTGTTTCTGGGCCCCCAGCACCCGCGCCATAAAACATCAGAGATCCTGCTGCTTCTGCTTCAACAAAGACGGCGTTGTTGGCTCCGCGGACACTGGCCAGCGGGTGAGTGTCGGGCACGAGGGTGGGGTGAACGCGAACCGACACACCAGGGCCGTCAGGGCCGGCCACCCGTTCACAAATGGCGAGAAGCTTAACCACGGAGCCTTGACTTCTCGCCTGCCTCACCTGGTCGAGAGTGATTTTTGTGATTCCCTCCCGATAAACCTGCTCAACATCGACAGCGGTGTGAAAAGCAAGTTGGGCCAACAAGGAAGCTTTTTGGGCGGCGTCAAAACCTTCAATGTCTGCAGTCGGGTCGGCTTCGGCGTAACCGAGGTCAGTGGCGGTGGCTAGTGCCTGCTCCATGGATTGGCCTTCAGAGTCCATCAGGTCGAGGATGAAGTTGGTGGTGCCGTTGACGATGCCCAAGATCCGGTTCACGTGATCACCGGCAAGTGAGTCTCGCAGGGGTCGAATAATCGGGATAGCTCCTGCAACAGCGGCCTCGTAATATAACTGTGCGCCGACCTTGTCGGCGGCGTCAAATAACTCCGGCCCGTGGGCGGCAAGAAGCGCTTTGTTGGCGGTAATCACGTCAGCACCTGATTCGAGCGCCCGAAGAATCAGGGTTTTAGCCGGTTCGATACCGCCCATCAGTTCAACAACAATGTCAGCACCCACCACCAACGATTCGGCGTCGGTGGTGAGAAGCTCTGCCGGGAGGTCAACCGAGCGCTTCGAGTCCAGGCTCCTCACGGCAATACCCACGACGTCTAACTCTGCGCCAATCCGGGAGGCATGTTCAGCGCGGTGGGTGAGCAGACGGTGGGCAACCTGCGCGCCGACTGTTCCCGCGCCGAGGATAGCGACGGTCAGGTTTCTGTAGTTTTGCTTCACGTGTTTTCTCCAGGTGTTCCGCTCAAGCCAAGCCCCACATCCCGCCCCATGATGTCTTCGAGTGTTTCAGCCCGAAGCGAGGTGTGAATCTCGCCGCCCTGGGCAATGACGAGTGCCGGCCGACCCACCACATTGTAGTTGGAGGCGAGCGAGTGACAGTATGCACCCGTCGCGGCGACCATCACCATGTCTCCCGGTGTGACATCTCCTGGCAGATAGGCGGCGTCCACCACAATGTCGCCGCTTTCGCAGTGTTTACCGACCACTCGTACCAGCGCCGGCGATTCACTAGATACCCGCGATGCCACAACCGCCGTGTAATCGGCGTGATAGAGCGCGGCCCGCAGGTTGTCGCTCATACCGCCGTCAACACTGACGTAGAGCCGGGTGGCATCGCCAGAATCAGAAGGCACGACCACCTGTTTGGTGGTGCCGACTTCATACAGCGTCACACCGCTCGGTCCCACAACACTGCGCCCCGGCTCAAAAGCAATATCGGGCAGTTCAATGCCAAGCTCCTGGCTGGTATCGACCACGGCGGTGGCGAGTTCTGTGGCCAAAGCTTCTAAGTCAACAGCCGGGTCACTGGGGGTGTAGGGAATGCCGAAGCCACCGCCTAAGTTCAGCATCCGAAGCGGGTGGGTGGCCTGAAGGCGGGCATAGTCAACCAGCAGGCGCTTTGCTGCTTCAACAAAACCGTCTGCAACAAAAATTTGGGAACCGATATGTGAATGGAGGCCGATGAGCCTCAGGTGGGAAGCGCTGGCAATGTGTTCACCGGCCGAATCCAAATCAGACCTCGCGATACCAAACTTTTGGTCTTCCCGGGCAGTGGCCAAATACTCATGGGTGGAGGCGTGAACACCGGTGTTCACCCGGATGGTCACCTCCTGGGTGACACCAAAAGTTTTAGCCGCGTCGTTGACGCGGGCAATTTCTTGGATCGAATCCAGAACAATTGTCGCGACCCCTGCCTCAATGGCAGCACGTATTTCTGGGAGGGATTTGTTGTTGCCTAAAAACTCGATGTGGTGGGGGTCCATGCCGGCTGCCAGTGCCCAGCGAAGCTCCCCCATTGTGGACACGTCAGCGCCAAAGCCGTGCGCCATCACCCGCTTGATGATGTCGGCAGACAGCAGGGCTTTGGTGGCGTAATAGCAGGTGACGGCCATCCCGCGGTCGACAAATGGTGCCGTGAGGGCGTTTTTCACGAACCTCGCCCGGGCATCTAAGTCTGCCCCGTCCACCACATACACCGGTGTTCCCACCTGGCGGGCAATCTGAGACACGCTCACCCCACCAACCTCCACCTCGCCGGCACCATTCCTGGCCACGTTTGCCGGCCAGAGCGCAGGGTGTAGCTCATTGGCGTCTGGTGGCTCGTGTAGCCAGTCCGGGGCAAGCGGCTGAGACATGAATAACCTTGCGTGAAGGGTCTAATGGGGCGGCTGGCGAGCGGACCCGGACTGGTCCCTGAAGCCAAGCTTCAAGAATACCGGGCTAGTGCCTTCAGGTCATAGTCGAGCCGATTACATCCGCTCTGGAGCGTCAACACCCAACAGGTCAAGACCGTTTCGAAGAACCTGCGCGGTGGCGTCATTCACCCAGAGGCGTGAATGGTGGGTGGCGGTGACGGGGTCATCACCCTGCGGCGTGACCCGACAGGCGTCATACCAACGGTGGTAGGAGCCAGAAATATCTTCCAAGTACCTGGCCACGCGGTGTGGTTCGCGAAGCTCTGCCGCCTGGGCGACAATGCGGGGGAAGTCGGCCAGCGCCGTGAGCAATTCTGTTTCTGTCTTGTGGGTCAGTGTGCTGGGGTCAAACCCTGCCCCGTCAATGCCTGTGCCGTCAACGCCTGCGGCTAACGCATTTCTTCTCACCTGGTGACACCGGGCGTGAGCGTATTGGACATAGAACACCGGGTTGTCGTTGGAGCGCTTGAACAAGACGTCTGGTTCCAAGGTCAGCGGCGAGTCGGCCGGGTATCGGCCAAGAGAGTAACGAAGGGCGTCAGTGCCGAGCCATTCGTGTAAGTCATCTAGTTCGATGATGTTTCCAGCCCGCTTTGACAGCTTCGCGCCATTGATACTCACCAGTTGCCCGATCAACACTTCAATGTCGGTGTCGGGGTTATCGCCGGCAGCGCCGGCGATAGCTTTCAAACGGTGAACATAGCCGTGGTGGTCGGCGCCAAGAAGATAAATGGTGATGTCGGCGCCGCGGTCTTTTTTGGATAAGTAGTAGGCGGCGTCTGCGGCGAAATACGTGTAGTTACCGTTCCCTCGCCTAATGACGCGGTCTTTATCGTCACCAAAGTCAGACGTTTTCACCCAGACAGCACCGTCTTCGTCAAACACGTGGCCTTGGGCGCGGAGCCTGTCGACCGATAAGTCGATCAGGCTCAACCCTTCAGGGGTGGAGATGCGGTGGAGTTGGCGCTCGGAGAACCAGA
>SKHB01000059.1 GCA_007117135.1 Microbacteriaceae bacterium
ATGGCGTGCAGCCAATCTTGGGGGCTATCGATTCAACCGTGGCCCAGACCGACGGGTACTCGGCTCGATGCTCCTGAGCCATGCGAACGGCACGTTCTCGTACTTCGGGGGAAAATCTAGTTTGCTTTTTCATGACTTCATTCTCTCAGGAAATGAAGCCTCCTCCAAACCCGGGGCGATTCACTTGACGCCTTGATCGGCCACGTCGTTGACTGCTTGGGCAATTCGGGAGATGTTTCCATCTAAGTCCCCCCACTGAGGGTCATATGCCACTGCAGCTGCTTTGAACTGAGCGATCTTGGGCTGTGCTGTGGCTAGGCTGAGCATGCCAAAAAAACACACAGTAATGCACATGAGGCGAAACAGGTTGTTTCGTTGGGTAAGCATCTAAATTCCTAAGCTCTAAGAATGAAACGACGAGGACCAAACTCTATAGCACGGCGGGCGCCCAATCTCCCCTTATAGGGTGGCTTCGTTGGTGCGCTCGGCAGGCTTGGGGCCCAAATGGTATGACAACTCTGCGACTATCGCCCGTTCAATCAAGGCTTTATGAATGCTGCCGAAAGGTCTTCGACTGCCGCAGCTGTCATCGGACCTCAAGAAATTAGTCCAGGAACTCCTCGGGCATTGCTAGCCACGGCCGTTCTAGTGACCCGCGTACCGGGGCTTTCTTTTTGCTTGGCATACTGACTCCTTTTAGTCACGTTACGCTGCGGACACAAAATTTATGACAGGCTCTAGCCCAATCAGCGCCATGGCCACTGCGCAAGCCTGACGCGGGCGGCAGCCACGACCCTCCACCCACGTCAATGAGGGTGCTCAAAGCTACTGGTTAAAACCAGCCTGTCCGAGCTCAAATACGCGAGGATCGGAACAGTTACGATCAAAATACGGTGATAAGACGTCAAATCCACTGTTTTTGGCCCAGTTTTGAACGTGTGACTGAATCGAGTTGGTTTGCTCGTTGGGATACATCCCCATCAAGCCGCCGTAGACCTTAGACATGGCCATAAAACCATCGCGCATGGCAGCTTCATCTGAACCGGCCCGGGCACCCGAGAGTGCACCAACCATCTTTGCGCTAATAAACATGCAAGACATGGTGCGCTCAGCACCCATGTCAGCGGCAAGTTGTTCGGCCATGTTGCCACCTCGAGCCGGCGCTGGCGCACCAGCGGGTGCGCTTGCTTGTCTGGCCACCGGGAAACGCTCATCGTCGGGTAAAAACTGCGCGAGCTCCTCAGCGCGAGTCGCTGTCAGGCGCAGCACACAGTCCGCGGCTGATATGCGAGCCAAGCTACCAGCATCAGGATCCAGATGAAACGCGCAGTTGGCGTTTCTGAAGTTTATCCATGCTCTTTGCGCATCGCGTAACTGGTTTTTTCTGCCTTCTTGGACATCAGCACGTAAGGCTGTGTAAACCTCGTTCAAGCGCTGGTCCTGGCGCTGAATTTCAGCATCGATGCAATCGAGCATATCGACGGTGCTATCGGCTTTGCCCATGCAGGCATCAAAGGCTGGGCTCATCAAACCATCAGCACCATGCGCGACCATGGTCGTCGCACCCAAGGCCAGCGCTGCAAAAAGCTTGGCAAATGTTGTGTTCATGTCAGTGCTCGACGTGGTTGTTGGGGTCGGCTTGGTCAGATATAGGTTCAAGCCAATGATCTCAACGTTTGATGTAAGTAGATAGTTGCCGAATCGGCAATATAACCGGTAAACCAGCCAGTGAGAGTCTGAGTCAGCAGCTGAGGCTATTTCGGACCCAACCCTTCGCCAACCATACGCCTGATGCCTAATCCGCGGCTCGCCAGAAACCGGGCTTGTCGGCCTCTCTTTTGGGCTCTGTGGCCAGCCTGGCTTTGCCGAACTTTTTGTTTCGCACCGCACGGGCACTGTGAAGCTGCACGGCCTTAACCTTGGAGCGTCAAGTCATAAAACAACCCCTACTGCACGAAGATCCGTATCGCGCAATTGCGGTGCAGACCGGAGGCTGACGAATTTAAAAGCGAAGGCCGCAAACTAAGAAAAACAAATCGGTCATCTTCAAGTGAAATCCGCGGTCACGGTCCGTGAAATACGTAGCATGCGACTTAAATCCCACCGGTGTCGAGTTGCAGCAGGCTATTGCTAACCGACACTGTTTGCGGGCAGCCTCACAACCCTCGTTTCTTTATGTGATGTACAGGCTGTCGAGATGCTAATAACCTGAGTCGCTTTCCGGCGCGCTATACAGATGGTCGAGCGGCCTCTATCCAATGAGTCGATTAATGAAACTCCACCCAAGCAAATTCTGGTTTAAACAGGGTTGCCTATTTGCAAAACCTTTTTTTTTAATGCTGTCGGTTGTTGGGCTCTCTTGGAACTCGTCGCCTGCGATGGCGGAAACGTGCCAACGAGCATATGGGTCAAGAGCCGGGAGCTTGATTGAGGTAAAAAACGCAACTGCCAATTACACCAACCCCGTAAACACAACGATATCGACTCGAGACTGTGCGATCGCCTTTGAGTGGTGGAAGAACGATCCATCGAAGTCCGCTCCACATGTTTTTATTAACGATGGTCTAATCAAGTTGGTTGGCACAAAGCTCGCGCCTGGGGATAACCGAACGGTTAGCTTAGTTGATACTGTTTTAGACGTGTTCACAAACACCGGCACGATCACGACCGAACGTATGCCGGGCACGATAACAATGACGGCCTACAACG
>SKHB01000030.1 GCA_007117135.1 Microbacteriaceae bacterium
CCAGTGATGCCGCCATCACGGCCATGCCGACAATAACGCCATAGATAACTACTTGGCCGTTGCCATACTGCCTCGCGGCAGGGAGAAGGCTATCGAGAGAAATAAAGACCATGATGCCGGCGACAACAGCGAACAACACCCCAAGAACGGTGTCGGTGATAAACGGCTGCAAAATGGCATACCCGATTAATGCCCCGAGCGGTTCTGCCAACCCGCTCGCCAAGCCGAGCAAAAATGCCCACAGGCGTTTACCCAGCGCGTAGTAGAGGGGGACAGCAACGGCAATACCTTCGGGGATGTTGTGCAGGGCGATAGCGACGCCCACCGGGATACCCACACTGGGGTCTTCCAAGGTGAGAAAAAACACCGCAATACCTTCGGGAAAGTTGTGCAGGGTGATTGCCAGGGCGACAAGGAGCCCTGCTCGAAGCAGCACCGGGTCGATGGGTGGCGCGTCGACACTGGTCGCCACCTTCGCAATCGGGGGGTGTTTGGGGTCGGGGAGGTCGAGGTCTGGCAACACCCGATACAGCAGGGCCATAAATAACAGCCCTCCGAGGAAGGAGAGGGACATCCAGGCGAGGGCTTGGCCGCCGTCCCAATCTTCTTCCAGAAATTCGAGAGCCTTAGGAACAATTTCGACAAATGACACATAGATCATGACGCCGGCTGAAAAGCCTAGGGCGAGGGCAAGGAAAAGGTGGTTAGTTCGCTTGGCAAATAATCCGATCGCCGCACCAACACCGGTGGCAAGGCCAGCACCCGTGGTGACGGCGAAGGCGAGAAGAAGGGGGTCAGACATTCCACCTCAAGGCTACGGTACCGACGTCATCACTATCTGCTAGTCACACAAACATAGCTTGTATTGAGAATAGTTATCAAATTTGCTGGTCGGGGGGAGACAACCGCCGGTGAAGCAGAAGGGCCGCCTGGCGAAACGCTTGCCCGCGGTGACTGAGGAGGTCTTTGTCGGTGGTTGATAGTTGCGCCGAGGTCACATCGAAACCAGCAGGAATAAAGATCGGGTCGTAGCCAAACCCGCCCTCGCCATAGGGTTCCCGGGCAATACTGCCCCACCAGGAGCGCTCGATAACGTGTTCCTCGCCATCAATAATCACCGCCGCCGCACACACAAACTTCGCAGTCCGGTTGTCGTTGTCGCCGAGGTTTCGAAGCAGCAACTCGAGGTTGGCCCGGTCGTCACCGGTTCCGGAGTAGCGGGCCGAGTGGATTCCCGGCTGGCCACCCAACGCCTCAACAACAATGCCAGAATCGTCGGCGACAACAATCGCCGACGAATCGACAACAGCTGCTCGCGCTTTGATGAGGGCGTTGTCGGCGAAGGTGGCCCCGTCTTCAACCGGAGGCTCCCCCTGCGGGGGACTCAGCATAACCGTGGGCAAAATATGATCCATGATCCGCTTCACCTCCTCGCGCTTATGGGCGTTATGTGAAGCAAAAACGATATCCATGAACCTAGCCTAACCCGGAAAAAGAATTTTTTTCTTGTTTAGCGGGATAACACGTCGGTTTGCTGGACAGTAAGTTCGGCAATTCCCGCCAGCCCTAAATCCACGAGCGCGTCTAGTTCGTCCCGGCTGAAAGGCTGACCTTCAGCTGTCCCCTGCACCTCCACCAACAACCCGCGGCCCGTCGCCACAATGTTCATGTCTGTTTCCGCTGCGACATCCTCAACGTAATTGAGGTCCAAGACAGGCCCGTCACCGGTGATGCCGACACTGACCGCCGCCACCGAATCAATCAGCACTTCGGCCGAAGCCGGAACGTGACCGTTAGTCTTCGCCCACGAAATAGCATCCGCGAGCGCCACATACGCCCCTGTGATCGCGGCGGTTCTGGTGCCACCATCTGCTTGCAACACGTCACAGTCGATGACGATGGTGTTCTCTCCCAGCGCCTCATAGGACACAACGGCGCGAAGGGCCCGCCCAATAAGTCTGGAGATTTCGTGGGTGCGGCCACCCATTTTGCCTTTCACGGCCTCTCTGGACATTCGTTCGTTGGTGGAGCGAGGAAGCATCCCATATTCGGCGGTCACCCAGCCTGTTCCTTTGCCAGACAGCCACCTCGGAACACCCGGCTCAAAGCTTGCCGTGCAGAGCACTCGGGTGTCACCAAACGACACCAGTGCGCTGCCTTCTGCGTTGGCACTCCAGCCCCGCTCAAAGCTCACCGGGCGAAGGTCGGTGGCGGTGCGGCCGTCTACTCGTGTCACAGTCATGCTCCTTATGTTGTCGTGGGTGCCAGTCTTTCAGGCGGGCGCTGCAGGCGGGTCGGCTATGACCGGGTGTCGGCAATCGCCTGCTTGAAGTGTTCTGCCCGGTGTTCATAGTCGCGATATTGGCCAAAGCTGGGCGCCCCCGGGCTCATCAAAACCACATCCCCCGGCGTGGCCCTCTTCCTGGCCTCACGGAGGGCATCATCCATACCAGCAACGAGAACACATTCCGGCGGGGTCACCCCCGCCTCCACACACCACTGTTCGATGTCGCGAAGTAACTCCTCGCCGCTTGCGGGCAGACCAATAATCACTGCGGGCGGGTGGGCAACGAGTTCCTGGCGAAGCGGTGTTCGATCAACGCCCCGATCTGCACCGCCGAGTAACACGATGACCCGCCGGTCTCGAAGTGACCCCAGTGCAACGGCAGCAGCTGACGGGTTGGTCGCTAACGAGTCGTTAATGAACAGAACACCACTGGGGTCGTCGACCGGCTCTAAGCGGTGCGGGAGAGGCCGGAACGACTTCAGGGCGTTTATGGCGGTGGTGTTATGAATGTTGGTCACGGTCGACGCCGCTTCCAGCGCGATGGCCACATTCCACCAGTTGTGGTGGCCAAGAAGCGGCAGATCACGACACGCCACCACAGCGTCGCCGCTTCTGGTGATGTGCCACGCGCCGTCTACTTCTGCCACCGACCAGGTGCTGCCTTGGCCGATGGTCGTGCGCGGAAGGCCGGAGTACAGGAGTTCCACCTGCTGGGTCAAGATTTGACTTTGCCCACCCACAATCACCGATTGTGGGGTGTGGGCAAGGAGGTTCAGTTTGTCCGAAAAATATTGTTCCGCCGAGCCGTGCCAGTCGAGGTGTTCCTCAAATAGTGACGTCACGACTGCCACCCGGGGTGACGACGTCAGGGACGAACACTGATAACTGGACAGTTCGGCGACAATAATGTCGGCAGGCCGGATATCCCACAGCGGAATCCCGACATTTCCGCCCCAAGACACATCGACACCGTGTGCGTCGATGATGTGGGCGGTGAGGGCACTGGTGGTGGATTTTCCTTTGCTGCCGGTGATGCCAACCATCCGGTCACCGTAGACCGCCATGAACAGGTCTGTCCCCGACGTCATGATGGTCTCGGAGCGGGCAAGAACCTGAAAAAGTGGGCGGTGGGGGGCGATGCCTGGCGACATGACGGCAACATCGACACCGTCTAGAACATCACTGTCGCCGTCAAAAACGTGAACGGGGATTGTCTGACCAAATTCACTATCCCACGCCTCGCCCGGCCCTCCCTCGGCGTCAATAATGGCGGTGAGGGTGACGTTGCCCTGGGCGCTCAGCATCCTCGCCACCGACACCCCTTCCCGACCGGTGCCGACAATGGCGACGGTGAGGCCCGCTAAATCAGTCGGGGTGAGGTGTTTGCGTTTAGGCGAGTGCACGCTGAGCCTGTTGATATTGCTCGGGAATGTGGCGGCTGGACGCGTGAGTGTCAAACACTGGCTTTTCTAAATCTGGATGCGGGGCGGCAAGTTGGGGGATGGTGTCTAAGAAATGTTTGACAACGGCGTGACTCGCCCAATCAACCCGCCTCGCCGCGAAACTCAGTGCAACGGTTGATTCCGCTTCACTACCGACACACTCAAAGGGTTTGTGGTGGTCAAGGCCGAGCAGTGCTTCGAACCCGGGAATGTGTGCTTCGTCGTCCAGCAGATCATGGCCAAAGATGGCTCGAAGCGCCGCCGGGGATAAGTAGGCGGAGAGGACAAGGTAGATGAAGCGACACTTGTCACACTCCCCACACCACCCCAGGTTTTCGGCATCCATCGTGAAGGCCCGATTACAACTGGTGGCAACATGGTGATATCTGGGCAGGTTCGCAAAAATTCCGGCAATCCGCAATTCACTGAAGGGGCGAAGCAGTGAAAAGTAATGGTCCGGGTCGAGGCCCGCTTGCGGTCCGATGACCGCCTGCAGGGCCAGCTCAGCATCAAGAGATTTCGACCACTGGTGATTGACCGCCATATCCCCCCAGCGGACTGTTGCTTCCGAGGCTGACGCTTCGTTAGACATCACCACTGGTCCAAGTCTCAGAATCCGGGCTTGGATGAGAGCTATCAAAGAGTTGATTGCCGTTACTGGGATGTGGCCATTGAGAGCCCCCTGCTTATTCAGCTCCAACAGGTGTGGGTCGATGGTCCGACGGGCAGTGATCAGCGGATGACCGCTCACTCGAGCCACTTTGTGAATAATCGGATTCGCGTTCACCGCGAACTGGATCGGGTGAAGGCGTTGGCGCTGCAAAATCTCCACCGATACCACGGAGTCTTTCCCGCCCCCAATGGGTACCAGTGGGTCGCCAGAGATGGCCAACCAGTTATCCTCCGGCCACGCCGACGCAACCGGTTGGGTGAGCACTATCTCAGGCTCAATGGGGCTCATAAAACCGTTGCGGTAAGCAAACTCGGCAAGCCCATCTCGAAGTACCAGGCGAAGATAATCCACGGCAGCGTCGGTGACACCCGGAACGTCGATGACATAGCGTTTCGGCGCCGCAGCCTTGTAATAGCTCGTGGAGAGAACCGCACCCAGCAGGGTCAGAAGCGACTCCAGGCGGGCGTCATCGAGGTTATCGGCTGCTTGCGTGGGGGTGAACTGGATGGTTTCGGTGAAGGATTCGGTGGCCATGGTGGGGCCAGAGAGTTCGAATCGGAAAACGGCCTGAAAACGATCCGAAAACCAGGTCATTTCCCGGTAAGTGAAGTCGGTGGCAGACGCTGGGTCAAAGACCATGGCCACCACCCACCCCCACATCAGACGCCGAAACTACTCGCCCCTCATTGTAGGCCAGCGGGTGGCCACCAGCTGCTAGAAGTGGGTGCGGTGAGCCTCTTGGAAAACGACCTCATCAAGGTCAGTAAGCCTGGCCCGGCCAGCAAGCGGTTTCGACATTCGATAGTTTCCGCGAAGAAGCTCCGCATGGCGGTCCACAAAAGCCCAATAGCCGGCAGTGAACGGGCAGGCTTTCTCCCCGAGCCGAACCGTCGGGGAAAAAGGACAGCCTGAACAGTAGTTGGTCATTTTGTTCAGATACGCCCCGCCAGACAGATACGGCTTGGTGGCCACCTTGCCGCCGTCTGCGTGTTGGCTCATCCCCACCACGTTTGCGGGCATCACCCACGGTGTTCCGTCGACAAAAGCGTCGATAAACCACTGGTTCAACAAGGCAGGATCAATACCCCGCTCGAGGGCGAAGTTTCCCACCACCATCAGCCTGTTGATGTGGTGGGACCAGCCCCTATCTCGCACTTCAGCGATCACCGTTTTCAGGCAGTTCGAGGAAATGAGGTCGGGGTCAAGCGTGGTGAAGGCGTCTGGCAGGGGGTTGGTGTGACCAAAGTAGTTCGATGTCTCGACATAGTTTTCACCCAACCACCAGTACAACTGCCACACCCACTCCCGCCACCCCACTACTTGGCGGATGAAGCCTTCAACACTGGACAGCCTTGCCACACCCCTGCGGTATGCGTCTTCTGCTCCTCGCGCCACTTCTAGCGGGTCAAGAAGTCCCAGGTTCAACGGGGCACTCAGCAGCGAGTGGGACATCGCCCAATCCCCCACCATGGCTGCGTCTTCATAGGGACCAAACTGATCCAGCCGGTGAGTGATGAAGTGGTCCAAAGCGTCGAGCGCTTCCTGCCTGGTCACTGCAAACACTCGCGGGCCATCCACCCCCATAAAGGTGGCCTGGCCGGACTGTTCCAGCTCATCAAGTTCTGATCGCACCCGGGCATCGATCTCGTCCTCCACCGGCCACCAGGCCTCTGGGACACCGAGGGTGTCTTGGCTTTTTGGCGGGGGAAGGCGGTTATCTTCATCGAAGTTGTACCTGCCGCCCACCGGCTCCACCTCCCCACTGCCCTGCTCCATGAGCAGGCCGGTGGTGTGACGGATGTGTCGGTAAAAGGTTTCCATCTTCCAGGCGGATTTTTTTGTTTCCCCGGCAAAGTCAGCAAAGTCTTCTTCGCTGATCACAAAACCTCGCGCGGGCAACACTGTGACACTCGCGTGTTGTGACAGTTCTGTGACCCGTCGCCGAAGGCCAAACGACGGCGGGTTAATGACCTCCAGGTCAAGACCTTGGAGGGCTTCCTGATAGCTGTCCGCGGAAATGAGGCGACCGCGGCTGCCGAGCTCTTTTTCTCGGTGGTAGAGGGCGGAGAGAATCAGGTGAGCTTTTTGTCGATGAATGGGACGCTTCGTGAGAGCTCCACGGTTATTGACCAACACAATCGGGCCACCATCGTCAAAATGGGGGCCCAGTTGGTCGGGGGTCAAAAACCTGGGCAGATCGGAGACCATTTGTGGAGTCTATGTGGACAAACTGAACGATTCGGTGAGCCCCGCCATCACCATGGGTCTAAGAACCTACAGGGCAGGACGGAGAGTTCTGCGACTTTCCCTCGTGGTGTCAAGACAGCCAGAGTCGGGGGACTTTTCGGGTAGCCAATTTAAACGCTAGAGGTGGTAAATCTAAACGCAAACGTCCGCGAATTTAAACGGAAGAAGGCGGTAATCCCCGATTCAGGACTTTCCGCTCACCTCATGAGCGAAACTGCCGAATCTCTTTCCCCACTTCGCTCCGCGACGTTTGGCGCCCTACTGGAGGGATTCGTAGCGTCTGAGCCCCTCAAGCAGAAGGAATGGGCGCACGAGCACTTCGACCTGCACCACTACCGCGATAGTCGTGGCACGGAGGTCGATTTCGTCCTCGCTCTCGAAAACGGCGACATCATCGGTATTGAAGTAAAGGCAACTAGTGACCCTCGAATTAGCCACACAACTGGCCTGAGGAAACTCAAGGAGCGCGTGGGAAGTAAGTGGCGTGCGGGCATTGTTTTTCACACGGGAAGGAAGGAAGCACCATTGGGCGATGACATTTTCGCCCTCCCCGTCTCAGCGTCATGGGGCGGCACCACCCGCCATCCCAGCGCTACATGACCTCAGCCCTGGCTAGGCTTTACCCATGTCCACCGCACTGCTCACTGACCACTATGAGCTCACCATGCTCGATGCCGCCCGGCACAGCGGAGCGTGGGAAACAGAGTGCGTGTTTGATGTTTTCGCCAGGCGCTTACCGTCAGGCCGCCGATACGGCGTCGTGGCGGGAATCGGTCGGGCCATTGAGGCGATAGCCGAGTTTCGCTTCGGCGAGGCCGAGTTGGCGTTCTTAGATAACGCCAACATAGTTTCTTCAGACACATTGGCCTGGTTGGCCAACTACCGTTTTCGCGGTGATGTCCGCGGGTACCAGGAAGGTGAGGTCTACTTCCCCCACTCCCCCATTCTGAGCGTCCAGGGGACGTTCGCCGACGCCGTCGTGTTGGAAACAGTGATTTTGAGCATCCTGAACCACGACAGTGCTGTTGCTGCCGCAGCAGCGCGAATGGTGGGGGCGGCGGAAGGGCGGCCGCTCATTGAAATGGGGTCGCGGAGAACCGGTGAACATTCGGCGTGGGCGGCGGCACGAGCCGCCTATATCGCCGGGTTTGAGGGAACCAGCAACCTGGAAGCAGGCAGGCGATACGGCATCCCCACCATTGGCACCGCCGCACACGCTTTCACCCTGTTGCACGAGAGTGAAAAAGAGGCGTTTGCCGCCCAAGTGGCGACTCTCGGTGAGGGAACAACTCTTCTTGTTGACACGTATGACATTGAACGGGCTGTCACTGCCGCCGTCGAAGTCGGCGGGGTGAACCTCGGCGCTGTCCGCATTGACTCAGGCGACCTCGCTGTTGCTGCCAAACAGGTACGAGCACAGTTGGATGCCCTCGGGGCAACCTCGACCCGCATTGTTGTAACCAGTGACTTAGACGAATACACGATCGCAGGGCTTGGTTCCGCCCCGGTGGATGCATTTGGTGTGGGGACATCGGTGGTGACAGGGTCCGGGCATCCCGCGGCTGGCCTTGTTTACAAACTTGTTGCGAGGAAAAACACCTTGGGCAACTGGGTGTCGGTGCAAAAAACCAGCACCGGAAAATCCAACGCCGGCGGAATCAAAACCGCCACTAGGCTCATGGCATCCGGCATCGCCACCGCAGAAGAGATTGTCGTGGGCCAGGGCGATTGGACCGGCTCAGGTCGGCCACTGGTTGTGAACCACATCGTCGCCGGTGAGGCGGTTAACCTCGTCTCACCGGAAGACGTTGTGGTGACGGCGCGAAAACACCACCGGATGGCCATGGCCGAGTTGCCCGCCGACAGCAAACGGCTCGGAGCCGGGGAGCCAGTTATTCCCACAACTTTTTCCGATACCAGCGCATAAACTGGGGTCATGTCACTGCAGCCGGATGAACAACAGGTCGGGGGAACCGACGTATTGGACCGTGAGTTAGAGAAACTCCTCGAAGACACTCACGTTGAAGACGGCGACCATGAACGCTTCTCCCACTACGTCAAGAAGGACGCCATCTTGAAGTCGGCAATGAGCGGCCGGCCAGTAATTGCGCTGTGCGGGAAGGTGTGGACTCCGGGTCGTGACCCGGAAAAATTTCCGGTCTGTCCGACGTGTAAAGAAATTTACGAAAAGTTCAAAAATTAGCCTTGCCTAGCTTTGGCCAAGCTCCGCGAGAGTGACCTGGCTCGTAAATGTTTGGCCGCCGCGCACGTAGGTGATTGTTGTCGTTGACCCTCCGGGCAAGACCCTCACCTGCGCGGTGAGGTCGATGCGGTTAGTAATAGGTAACTGATTGAACGACGTCACAATATCGCCCGCGCGCAGACCAATCTGGTCGGCCGGGCCGCCGGGGACAACACTGTCAATGTATGCCCCAGAAATTGTGGCACCCAGGTCGAAAGCAGCATCGGTGACGGTGGCGCCCAGAAGCCCGTGACTGGCGCGCCCGGTGGCGATGAGGTCGTTCGCGACCCGCATGGCATAGTTCACCGGAATGGCAAACCCCAAGCCAATACTTCCCGCGGACTGCGCATTCCCCGCATTTGAGGCGATCGCAACGTTGATACCAATGAGTTCACCGGAAGCGTTCACCAGTGCACCACCGGAGTTTCCCAGGTTAATCGAGGCGTCTGTTTGAATCACTGGCAGAGATATTTGGGTGCCAATCGACTGCCCGCCGGGTAAATCAAAATCGAACAGTCCAGGGCCGTCCTCGGGAGTAGCCGCACCCACCGTGATGCTGCGGTTCAGAGCAGAAACAATTCCCAGCGTCACCGTGTTGGACAGACCCAGCGGGGCGCCAATCGCAACAGTTTCGTCCCCCACATTTAGTGTCGACGAATCCCCCAGCGTAATGGGGGTGAGAGGTTCAGGGGTGTCAATCTTGATGACAGCGATATCGCTGATGGGGTCTGTCCCGATGACGGTGGCCTGCCAGAGTCGACCGTCGGTTGTGGCGACACGAATTCGTTGGCCATCTCCCCCCACGCTCACCACGTGAGCGTTGGTGACAATGTAGCCGTCGGGGGAAATAATCACCCCCGAGCCACTCCCCGCCGACTGGGCGCTTTGCACCTGGAGGGTGACCACCGATGGCAGCGCTGTTGCGGCCACAGCGGTAATGGCTGTGGCGTCCATGGGGTTGGTCACCGTAATGGTTTGGGGGGCAGCCTGGCCATTTTGGACGAGGCCGTCTTGCGTCAAAGACCAGACAGCGAAAGAGCCACCGGTGACTCCACCCAGAAGCGCTCCTACAACAAGCATGACGGTGACTGCAGATGATCTCGCGCGGGCCTTCTTTTTTTGGCGTTGCTGGTCTGCGTCCTGCCAGGCGATGGCGTCTTGGATTCCCCGGTACCGGGTGGGGTGGAAAGGTGACCCCTGATATCGGCTAGGTTTTTTCGCGGGCTCCGGCGAGACGGGAAATTCCACACCGCTGGCCGCATCGTCTGCCTGGCTGGCTTCGGAGTGAACG
>SKHB01000155.1 GCA_007117135.1 Microbacteriaceae bacterium
ACCGGACCGTTCCCCACGCCGTCTTTGTCGACAACGTCGTCTTCGTCACGGATACGAATCGTCAAATTCACTGTTCCGCCCAGGTCAGATTTGGTGGCGGTGGAGAGCAGTTCAAAGCGCCCCCACTTTTCTTCTTTGACGTCTGCAGGTAAATACTCGTCGTGGAAAATCACCCAAATGTCGTTACTGCTGACCTCACCGCCATCAGTGTCAGTTTTTCTTTGCACCACCTGGCTGAACTCGATTTGGAGCCTCCGCGGCAAATCCAAGTTATGGTCGGTTTTCAGCAGGTAGCTGACCCCGCCTTTACCCGACTGGGAGTTCACACGGATGACGGCTTCGTAGCTTCGGCCAACATCTTTCGGGTCAATCGGCAAATAGGGGACGGCCCATTCGAGGTCATCGACAGACACTCCCTGTTCGCTAGCTTTCTTGTCCAGTGCTTCGAAACCTTTTTTGATGGCGTCCTGGTGGGATCCACTAAACGCAGTGTAGACGAGATCTCCCGCCCACGGGCTTCGCTCTGGAACATTCAACTGGTTGCAGTATTCGGCGGTTCGACGAATAGTGTCCAAGTCGCTCAAATCAATCTGCGGGTCAATTCCCTGACTAAACAGGTTCATCCCCAGCGCAATCAGGTCAACGTTTCCAGTGCGCTCCCCATTACCAAACAGGCAGCCTTCAATGCGGTCAGCGCCGGCCATATAGCCAAGCTCTGCTGCAGCAATAGCTGTACCGCGGTCGTTGTGAGGGTGAAGGCTCACAATAGTGTTTTCGCGGTTGTCCAAATGGCGACACATCCACTCAATCGAGTCGGCATACACGTTCGGTGTCGCCATTTCGACAGTGGCCGGCAGGTTGATGATGAGTTTCCGCTCCGGGGTGGGAACGAGCACCTCCATCACCCGATTACAGACCTCAACGGCAAATTCCAGTTCGGTCCCGGTGTACGACTCGGGTGAGTATTCGTAAAAAATCTCGGTGCCGGGAACCATCGATTCAGCCGCGACACACCATTTCGCCCCTTGCAGGGCGATGTCGATGATTCCCTGCTTGTCAGTGTTGAATACGACGTCACGCTGCAACACACTCGTTGAGTTGTACAGGTGAACAATCGCGCGCTTCGCACCCTTCAAGGATTCGTAGGTGCGATTGATGAGGTGTTCACGAGCCTGCGTCAACACCTGAATGGTGACGTCGTCGGGGATAAGGCCCTCGTCGATGAGGGTTCTGACAAAGTCGAAGTCTGTTTGGCTGGCAGACGGGAAACCCACCTCAATTTCTTTGAACCCCATATCCACGAGCATCGAAAACATGACACGTTTGCGCTCCGGGCTCATCGGGTCAATCAGTGCCTGGTTTCCATCCCTCAAATCAACAGCACACCAACGCGGCGCCTGGGTGATGGTCTTGTCTGGCCACGTGCGATCGGGCAGGGACACCTGGAATTGGTCAGTGTATGGCCTGTACCGGTGAATGGGGAGGGGGCTTGGTTTCTGGCGATTTTCCATGACTAATCCTTCTTCTTCGAGGTGCCCACGCGGGGCTGAAACTATGGGGGGCCAAGCAGAAACTCCGCGACGGGGGATGGCCTAGAGCGAAATCCCATCGCGGCGGGGAAGAAGAAGAAACTGACCCACGGGTTCAGGCTAGCAGAATGGCCAATTTTTGGCACAACAAGGAACTAGAAGCCGAGCCGCCCCAGTTTTTTGGCATCCTGCTGCCAATTTTTTGACACCACCACGTGCAGTGACAAAAACACCGGTTTACCCAGGTGCGCGGTGATGGTTTTGCGGCCTGCCTCACCGATGGCTTTCAACCGAGAGCCCCCTTTGCCAATCAGGATGCCTTTTTGGCTGTCTCGCTCCACCACCAGGTTCGCAAAAATCTTTGTCGGCCCGCTGCCTTCTGGCTCAATAATGTCCTCGATGGTGACCGCCAGTGAGTGAGGCAGTTCATCCTCTAAGCCTTCCAGCGCTGTTTCTCGAATCATTTCCGCCAACCCCACCCATAAGTCATCGTCTGCGATGGTTCCGGACTCATACAACTGGGGGGATTCGGGGAGTAGGGCAAGAATTTCTTGAGCCACCACATTCACCTGGTCTCCCGTCAGCGCAGAGATCGGGATGATGTGTTCCCAGTCACACAGTTGCGAGACGTCGAGCAAACGCTCAGTGATCTGGTTTTTTGACGCCTGGTCACACTTTGTGACCACCGCCACCTTTTTTGCCCGAGGCGAAGCAACAATGAGCTCAGTAATGAACCGATCCCCCGGTCCCACTTTTTCCGTGGCCGGGAAACATTGAACAATGACGTCGACATCGCCAAGGGTTTCTTTCACCAACTCGTTGAGGCGTTTACCAAGAAGGGTTCGAGGCCTGTGAACGCCGGGGGTATCAACGATGATGATTTGACCATTGTCAAAATGGGCAATGCCTCTGATGGTTCGCCTTGTTGTTTGCGGCTTGGATGACGTGATCGCCACCTTCTGTCCCACCAGCGCGTTGGTCAGCGTTGACTTCCCCACATTGGGTCTGCCGACAATGCTCACAAAACCCGCGCGATAGTCACTCATTGGACTGAAATCTCTCCAGTGTGGGCGCGGTCAAGCTCTCGCCTGTTTGACAAGGTCTCAGCAAACTCCGGTGTTGGTGTGACGCGAATCCACTGCAC
>SKHB01000121.1 GCA_007117135.1 Microbacteriaceae bacterium
GATCGGTCAAGGTTCAGGCGCGCACGCTTGACGACTTGATTGCCCAATACGGGGTGCCTGCTTTCATCAAAATAGACGTCGAAGGCGCTGAATACGATGTGCTCTGCGGGTTGTCACAAGCCGTGGCTGCCCTGTCGTTTGAATTCACCATGATTCAGCGCGAACTCGCACATGACTGCGTTGATCGTTGCATGGCCTTGGGTATGACTGAATTCAACCTGTCGATGGGTGAATCACACCGGCTTGAGTACGAGCATTGGATTGATGCAAGCCAATTAAAAGCTCGACTCGATGAGCTGCCCGAGCACGCCAACTCCGGTGACATCTATGTGCGCAGCTCAAACCACCCGCCAAATTGAGCCTTATCGAGTCAACCTACGCGTCCAATCAACGAGCGCCTGTATTTATTGGTAATTGACCTGTTGATCATGGCCCTTGCCATTTAATCGAGATTGTTGTACATTTGTATAACAATCGGAGTCAAATATGTTAAACGCTTACCTTCGCAAATCGGGTGGTTCGCTAATTATGACGATTCCACCGTCCTATGCTGAGCAAAATGGCTTGGACGCGGGTTCGTGCGTCTGTGTGGATATTAATGGCGCTGAGTTAAAGGTCAAGCCTGGCCGCAAGCGTAGGACCTTGGCTGAACTGCTGGCAGCCACACCGTCAGATGCTGGTCGAGTAGAGGGTTGGGACGACATGCAAGCTGTCGGGGCTGAGCTTTGACACCTAGTCGTGGGGATATTCTGCACCTGCAGTTTGACCCAGCGACCGGCAAAGAAATGATCGGTAATCACTTTTGCTTGGTGGTGTCGCCTAAGTCATTCAACGCGAAGTTCAAGCTTGCCATGGTTTGCCCAATCTCGGGTGGAGCCGCACATGTAGCGCGAGAATCCGGTTTTCTAGTTTCACTGATGGGACTGGGTTTACGCACCGATGGCTCTGTTCATGTGCATCAATTGAAAAGTTTGGATTGGATTGCTCGTAAAGCCAAGTTCGTAGAAAAAGCGCCCGTGCCGGTCATGCAAGAGGTGTTGGATTGCCTAGTGGCTGTATTTGAGGATGACTGAAAGTTAGTGGCCGTAGCTCTAGCCGCGTGCCTGACGTTGCTCTATCGCCGGTGGTTAATCGAGAGATAACTGGCATGCGATGAAAGTCTGGCAGTTGCTGCATTTGTCACCATAGAGATCCGCTTAGCCACAGCAAGTTAGCGGGCAATACGCTGACACTTCAGGTGAGCTTGCTTTCCCAATATGGTGAATCGTTTTTGTTGAGTCGATCATAAAGATATCAGTTGCTTTAGAAACCAAGCGCGCAGCTCGAACCACCCGCCAAATTGAGCCTTATCGAATCAACCTGCGCGTCCAGTCAACGAGCGCCTGCATTTGCTGACTGACCTGCTCGCGAACCCCCTCATCGATGACATCGCCTTGGGCGTCGAACTGACCCGTGAAGGCGTTGACAAACACTTCGGGTTGATTCAAGACGTGCAGGTTTAAGCAGACGCACACCTGGCGCAAGTGATACTGCGAGCGCGAGGTGCCCATGCCGCCACCGGCACCCATGATGGCCGCTGTCTTGCCAGTCAAGAGCCGATTGTCCGGTTCGCGCGAGGCCCAATCCAGGGCGTTCTTTAAGGCTGGGGCAATCGAATAGTTGTATTCCGGGCTTGCGAGCACCAACCCATCAGCGGCTTCAATTTGAGCCAAGAGGCGCTTGACCGACTCGGGCTTCTCAGGCAAGTCACCGTTATAGAAAGGCACATCGCCCAATTCGGCGATATCCATGGTGACCTCATCAGAAAGCGCGCCTTGGGCGGCACGCAACAAACCGCGGTTGGCAGAGGCCTGGCGCAAACTGCCGCAAATACCCAATATCTGAAGCTCACGCATAGTCGATCAATATCTGGGCGGTCACAGAATGAGTTGTTAGAAACTCATCGTAGCCCATATCAACAAACCCTGTGATGATTACCCTATAGGCCACATGCTCAATACCGTTGCCCCCCGACAAAGCCTTCATAGCTTATTGTTCAGGCCGGCAAATCAGAAGCTGCTGAAACTGCGGTAACTCGCAATTGATATCAGTAATAGATTGCCCTGCTGCTTCTGCGTTATCACCGACCATCGTGAGCGCACCGACTTCAACTTCCGCCATGACCGACAGAAGCTGGTCTTGGCGCAAATCAATTGCAGACTGAACATCAAACAGACTGAGTGTCCCTCTTCTGGCTGCTGCTGCCGAGCTAGTGTCTGCAATCGTCCACACTGAGGCACCGACGTTTTGCGCATTATCAGCGGCACGATTCAACCCTGGGCTATCAGCCAATCGAGCAATCGAGCTCAATTCGCCGGCGGTAGGCGTGCCCTGAGGCGACCCACCTGGAGCACCCGGAGCACCTGGACCACCCGGAGCACCCGGAGCACCCGGAGCACCCGGAGCACCCGGAGCACCCGGAGCACCTGGACCACCCGGAGCACCTGGACCACCCGGAGCACCTGGACCACCTGGGCCACCTGGGCCACCTGGGCCACCTGGGCCACCTGGACCACCCGGAGCACCCGGAGCACCCGGAGCACCTGGAGCACCCGGAGCACCTGGACCACCCGGAGCACCTGGACCACCCGGAGCACCTGGACCCCCTGGACCCCCTGGACCCC
>SKHB01000086.1 GCA_007117135.1 Microbacteriaceae bacterium
CGAATGGGACACTATCACAGCCAGACCCCGGGCACAGGTCTGATGGACCCCAGCCGGGTACCATCGGGTAAGTACTTTTCTGGCTGGCGGAGGGCACTGTGGGATTTTTGGACCACTTTGAGCGCAGCGTGGAGCGCGCCGTGGGTAGTGCCTTCGCAAAAACCTTCAAAAGTGGTGTCCACCCGGTAGAAATTGTCGCCACTGTCAAACGGGAAATGGACTCCCATGCCCAGGTGGTCTCCAGGGAGCGGATCCTTGTTCCCTCTGATTACTTCCTGATCGTTTCCCCACCTGATGAACAGCGACTGGCCACACTCGGCGACGCCCTTCTCAGAGAAATTGAACACGCACTGACCGTGCATATGGCGTCGCAAGGGTATTCGGCCCCGGGACCGATTCGGGTCACCTGGGAGGTAAATGACCGGCTCGTCGAAGGGGTTGTTGAAGCGAAAGCAATACGACCCACCGACGGCATTGTCTGGATTCCTGTTGTGACAATCGGAAATCAACGGTTTCCACTCACGCAACGACGAACCCTTTTGGGCCGGGGAAGCGACGTTGACATTCCGGTGACGGGGCGGGGCATTTCCCGCCACCACTGCGAAATTCTCTGGGATGGGAAACGGGCCGAAATCGCTGACCTTGGCTCCACAAACGGGGTCGTGCTTGACGGTGTCACCGTGTCTCGGGCAGCTCTCCCAGACCGCTGCACAATCACCCTGGGGAACACGCGTATTGTGTGTGAGGTGGTTGCCCAGCAGTCAAGCAGGTATCAGATGCTCCTCCAAAACCAGGCCGGAGGGACACTGTGACTGAGCTGACCCTCTTTGTTTTGCAACTGGCTTTTCTCGTATTGCTGTGGGTTTTCGTTTTTGCCATCGTGTACGCACTCCGAACAGACCTTTTTGGCCCCTCTATGCGCCGAAGTGTTGAAGCGTCCCAGTCGGGGACCCGAACCACCCCCACACCAGCGGCGGGTATCCCCACCGCTGGGCTTCCCGGACCCCCCAGTGGAATCGCCACCAGGCTTGTCGTCACCTCGGGGCCCAAAGAAGGCATTGAAATTCCGCTGGATAAGGAACAGCAATTCACCATTGGACGCTCAGCAGAGTCCAGCCTGATCGTTCGAGACGACTTCACCTCCACCCATCACGCCAGACTCATGCTGTGGAACGACCAGTGGATGGTTCAAGATCTTGACTCCACAAACGGAACCTTCATTGAAGACCGACGGGTCAATGTTCCCACCCCCGTCCCTCTCAACACCGCCGTCCACGTCGGAAATACAACGTTCGAGCTCAGGCGATAACCATCGTGTCCACGCCGATTCTCAGCGCTGCCGCCTCCCATGTCGGAAAAATTCGCGCGAGCAACCAAGACTCCGGTTCTGTCGGAAACCACCTGTTTATCGTCGCCGACGGCATGGGTGGTCACGCTGGCGGTGATGTGGCCAGCGCGCTAGCCATCCGACACTTGGTAGGCCTTGACCGCCCTTACGCCAGCGTTGAGCAAGCCCGCGAAGAGTTGTATCGCGGGATTTTAGATGCCGGAAAAGAACTCACCCGAGCTGTTGCCGACCATCCGGAACTCACCGGAATGGGGACCACGCTCAGCAGTATGGTCCGCGTCGGCGACAACGTTGTTGTCGCCCATATTGGCGACTCCAGGATTTATCTCCTGCGTGACGGAGTGTTGGAGCAAATAACTGCCGACCACACCTTTGTTCAACGCCTCGTTGACTCGGGCCGAATCACACCGGAAGAAGCAGCGGTTCACCCCCGCCGCAGTGTCTTGATGCGCGTCCTCGGAGATGTCGATGTGGACCCAGAAATTGACACCCACGTTTTAGAGACAAAGCCCGGTGATCGGTGGCTACTGTGTTCAGATGGACTAAGCGGTTACGTCGCCGAACGCGAAGTTGCCGAGATTTTGCTCACCACTGATGACCCGGAAGAAGCGTGCGAGAAGCTCATCCAGGCAAGCCTTGCTGAAGGCGCGCCCGATAACGTCACCGCCGTCATCGTCCACATTGACGATTCTGACCTGTCGCCGCCCAGAGAGCCCCACGTTGTTGGGTCCGCAGCGGGCCCCATCACCTACCAGGTCACCCCGGTCACAAAAGCACCCCGGCTTCCCGCCCTGCTGCTCCACCCCCTTCGAGCAGTCGACGCTGCCGACGAACACTTCGAACCAGAAGAGGGATACCTCGAGGAACTCATCGAAGAGGACCGCCGGCGGGCCAGGAGAAGAAAAGTCACCTGGGCCCTCGGTGTGCTCATTGTTATTGGCGCTCTCACTTGGGCCGCGATCGCCAGTTACCAATGGACACAAACCCGCTACTTTGTTGGAGAAGTAGACGGCCAGGTCATGATCTTCCAAGGTGTCCAACAAAATATTGGGCCAATATCGCTGTCCACACCGTTTGAACCAACCGGCATACCACTGGAGTCACTTCCGCTTTTCATCCAAGAGAGTGTTCAAGAAACCCTGCCCGCGTCTTCGCTGGACGAAGCACGCGACATTGTGACGAGGTTGACCCGTGAGTGACATTGCCGGTTCCACCCTTCCCCCCGTCGCGCCAGTCACCGGTCGGGTGGTGTTGAAGGTTCGTGTTCCCAAACGTCTTCGAAACCTGGAACTCGGCCTTCTCCTGATTGCGCTGGGGTTGAGCGCCCTCGGGTTGGCATTAGTCCAATGGGGCGCGCAGGGCGACCTGGATTTGAGAGTGTTGAGCTACGCGGGGGGACTCGCCATTTTGACCCTCCTCATGCACGTCATGATTCGGTGGTTGGCCCCAGACGGTGATCCTTTTGTTTTGCCTGTGGCGACGCTACTCAATGGCCTCGGCATCACCATGATTCATCGGCTGGACATTGCAGCGGGTCAAAGCGGGTGGCAAGCAACCAGTATTCGTCAAATTGCCTGGACCGCTGTTGCCCTTTTTCTCGCGGTCATAGTGTTGGCGGCTCTGCGCAACTATCGCGTATTAGCCCGATACCGCTACCTGGTGATGCTGGTCGCCATCGCCCTCCTTTTCGCCCCCCTCGCTCCCGGTATCGGGCGCACGATTAATGGCGCGACACTGTGGGTGGAGGTCGGAGGGGTAACTTTCCAACCGGGGGAAATCGGAAAAATAGCTCTGGCCATTTTCTTTGCCGCCTACCTGGTGACCGCGAAAGACAGTTTGAGCATCGTCGGAAAAAAGTTCCTTGGTGTTCGCTGGCCTCGAGTACGAGACATGGGCCCCATATTGGTGGTGTGGCTGGTGGCGATGGGGGTCCTGGTGTTACAGCGAGACCTGGGAACAGCGCTCCTCTATTTCGGCTTATTTATCGTCATGATGTTTATCGCCACGGAACGGGCGTTGTGGATTGTCATGGGCGGTGTCCTGTTCATCGTCGGAGCGTACGGTGCAGCCACCCAGTTCAGCCACGTACAAAACAGGCTGACCGGCTGGTTGGACCCGTTCAACCAGGAGGTTTACGACCGACTGGGTGGGTCATACCAACTCGTCCAAGGGCTCTTTGGTATGGCTGAGGGGGGTTTTATCGGCCAAGGATTGGGAAGCGGGCAACCCCAATTGGTGCCACTAGCGAAGAGTGACTACATTTTTGCCGCCCTGGGTGAAGAACTGGGACTTATTGGAATCTTCGCGATTCTTGCCCTGTACCTGCTTCTTGTCAGCCGTGGCTTCCGTGTGGGCTATTTGAGCAGGGACGACTTTGGTCGCCTCCTTGCCACGGGTCTTGCCGTCGTCATTGCTCTCCAAGTTTTTGTTGTCATCGGTGGTGTCACCCGTGTGATTCCTGTCACCGGGCTCACCGCTCCATTCCTCGCAGCCGGTGGGTCATCGCTTGTGGCCAACTGGATCATTGTCGCGATCATTATTCGACTCAGTGACACGATTCGTCGCGGGCAGAAAACCCCGGCAGGTGAGGTCTCATGATTCGCTCTCTGCGCCTCACCGGTATTGCCGTGTTAATTTTGTTCATCACTCTTTTTGCCTCAACAAGTGTGATTCAGGTGGTTGCTGCCGAGTCACTGGCAGGCGACAACCGCAATGTGAGAAACCTGTACCAAAGTTTTTCTGCTGAACGCGGCCAGATACTCGCGGGAGATGTTGCCGTCGCCTCCTCGATACCCGTCGACACCGAATTTAGGTATTTGCGAACATACCCATACGACGATTTGTATGCCCCCATTCACGGGTATTACACCCTCAACCAAGGCAACGCTGGGCTCGAAAGCGCCATGAACCAACTACTGACTGGTCGCGCAAACTCTCAGTTCTTCGAACGGATTCAAGCCCTCGTCACTGGCCGGCCCCCCCAGGGGGCCCGGGTTCGCACGTCTATCGACCCCACACTTCAGCAGGTGGCCTACGACGCGCTGGGTGACCGCGCGGGAGCTGTCATCGCACTGGAACCCTCAACCGGGCGAATCTTGGCGATGGTGTCCAGCCCCACCTACGACCCCAATCTTCTGGCTCAACACCGAACAAGTTCGGTACTGGACTATTACCGAGAACTCGAAGCCGACCCCACAAAGCCACTATCGAACCGCGCAATTGCCGGCGACCAGTACTTCCCCGGCAGCGTATTCAAAATTCTGATGGTCGCCGCTGCTCTCGACTCGGGCCGCTACAGCGCAACCAGCGAGTTTCCGAATCCTCCCGAGCTTCGACTGCCCCTATCGACGTCGATTGTGACAAACTCCGGGGGCGTGTTGTGTGGTCCGGGGGAGACCGCAACATTGGAAGAAGCACTCATTCGCAGTTGCAACATTCCCTTCGCTGAGCTCAGCCTGGAGCTCGGTGAGGGAGCCATCGGCTCGATGGCGGACGATTTTGGCTTCGGTGCCACCCTGGAAATCCCCCTGCGCGTGACCCCGTCCCGTTTTCCCCGAGGCATGGACCAAGCGCAACTGATGCTGTCCTCGTTTGGCCAATACGACGTCCGCGTCACACCTCTTCAGGTGGCCATGATGAGTGCGGCCATCGCCAACGGTGGTGTGCTGATGACTCCCACCCTGGTGGACCAGGTACTCTCCCCCGACCTTCGCATCATCGACGAAACTCGCCCGCGCGAATACTCCACACCGCTCGACCCCGCCGATGCCGCCGAACTGACTCGGATAATGGTCGCCAGTGTTTCTCGAGGTGTCGCAAACCAAGCGTCCATTCCCGGTGTTGCTGTCGCCGGCAAAACTGGCACCGCAGAAACGGGCATCGGTGATGGGCGGTCTTTCTGGTTCACAGGTTTCGCCCCCGCAGACAATCCGCAAATTGTTGTCGCCGTTGTTGTTGAAGGAGACAGTTCGCAGGGGACTGCTAACCGGGTTGCCGGACCAATCGCCCGAACCATTTTAGAAGCGGGAGTGAACCAATGAGACCAAGCACCGGCCAGGTCTATGGCAACCGCTACGAACTTGTGTCACGCATCGCCATCGGCGGGATGGGTGAAGTGTGGCAGGCGTCTGACACGGTCATTGGTCGAACCGTGGCCATCAAAATTTTGAAAGACGAGTACCTGGGCGACCCGGGGTTCCGCGAGCGCTTTCGCGCTGAAGCTCGCCATGCGGCGCTCGTGAACCACGATGGAATCGCCAATGTTTTTGACTACGGGGAAGAAGATGGCAAAGCATATTTGGTGATGGAGCTGGTGCCCGGTGAGGCGCTGTCGACCATTTTGGAGCGAGAGCGGGTATTGCCGCCGGAAAAAGTCTTGAGCATTGTTTCTCAAACAGCTCTCGCCCTCCACCAAGCGCACCAGGCTGGACTTGTTCACCGAGACGTCAAGCCCGGAAACCTCCTCATCACGCCCGATGGTTCGGTCAAGATCACAGATTTTGGTATTGCCCGGCTGGCCGATCAGGTTCCCCTGACTGCGACCGGCCAAGTCATGGGTACCGTTCAATATTTGGCTCCCGAACAGGCAAGCGGAAAACCGGCGTCGCCCTCCACCGACATCTACTCACTGGGAATAGTCGCCTACGAGGCTCTCGCCGGGCGCAGACCATTCCGGGGCGAATCGCAGGTGTCTATCGCCATGGCTCACATCAAAGAGGCGCCGCCGGAACTTCCCGTGACCATTCCCGAAGAAGTTCGAGCACTGGTGATGAGTTGTTTGGCCAAAAAACCGGCAGGTCGGCCACAGACTGCAGATGACCTGGCGAAAGCGGCAAAAGCCATCCAGGCGGGCAACATTGATGAAGCGTTGGCTCTGCTTCCCGACCCCGACTCTGCGGGCGAAGACACAGAAGCGAGCGCTCCGGGAAAGAAGAAGAAAAAGAAATCAACTGACAGCGGTGTTGGCCCCACAAACACCCAACCCATCCCCCTGACCAAACAACCCCTGCCCAAGAAAATGTGGTGGCTGATTGGGGGCGGTGCGGCGGCACTCATTGCCATTGTTGTTATTGCACTTCTTGTGATTGGCCGAGGCATCGGTGGTGTGGAGGAACCGGTCGGAGAACCGGAAGTTCCGGTCATCGTCGAGCCTGAAGAGCCTGAACCTGCCACCCCGGAACCCGTCGAGCCCGAACAACCTGAAGAACCTGAACCGGCCGACCCCAACACGGTCACCGTTCCGGAGGCGGACATCATTGGCAAAACCGAGAGCCAAGTGACAGAAATCATTCAAGCGGCAGGTCTCCGGTTAGATGCCATCGTCGGCAATATTGCTTCTGCGCCTGATCAGGTGGGGCAAGCGTATCGGGTGAACCCTCGCGGTGTTGTCGCCAGCGGAACACTCGTCGCCGTCTATTTTTACGCGCCCATCCCTCAGCCTCCCGCCCCCACGGCAATGGTGGTGTCCGCTGCGGACGAAGACGGGTACAACCCCGGCGATGAGGTGACCATCAGTTGGCCTGCTTACGCCCAATGCCCGGCGGGTTTCCCAGTGTCCGGCTATCGCTTGGAGATTCTCGGCGGTCAACTCGTTGACCCAGCATCGCCCAGTGTTGGCGCCAACAGAACCTCAGCTGTTGTGCGTCTCGGGGACCCGGAAACTCTTCGGGCCAGTTACGTGGTGACCTGCCAAAGTCTTACCTCACCGAAGTCACCCGAACTTCGAGTCGCCATTGTTGCCCCGCCGACAAACGGCAACGGTTAGACCCCATAGACGTAAACTAGGGTCGGGCACTGTTACTGACTGCGCCCGACCTGATTTCAGAGGAGTTGTGCGCGGGTGACGACACCAAAACGCGGTGCATGGACAGGCCGTCAGTTGTCTGGACGTTACGAGGTCCACGAGCTGATTGGTCGCGGCGGTATGGCAGACGTGTATCGGGGAATGGACGCCAGACTCGGCCGAGATGTCGCCATCAAAGTACTGAAATCGACGCTGAACTCTGACCAAGTGTCGAGGGACCGCTTCCGGAAAGAAGCCATGTCGGCGTCAAAAATGGCCCACCCCACAATCGTTCGAGTTTTTGACGCCGGGGATGAGGTCGACGACACCGATGGGGCTCCCGAAGGCCAAACAACACCGTTTATTGTCATGGAATACGTGGAAGGCAAGCTGCTCAGCGACATTATTCGACGCGGAGTCATTGACGAAGCAGCCGCCCTGGGGATCGCCGACGGAGTGTTGACCGCTCTCGAGTTTTCCCACAAGGAAGGCATCATTCACCGAGACATCAAGCCTGCCAACATTATGATTACCCGAACAGGCGGGGTCAAGGTCATGGATTTCGGCATTGCGACGGTCATGGCTGACCAGGCGGGCACGGGTCAAGCCCCGTCGTCAATCCTCGGGACCGCACTTTACCTTTCCCCCGAGCAGGCTCAGGGCGTGGAAGCAACAGCGCAAAGTGATCTGTACTCACTGGGTGTGGTGCTGTATGAAATGATCGCCGGTCGGCCCCCCTTTCAAGGTGAAAGCCCGGTCGCTGTTGCCTACCAGCACATCAGCGAAGAACCCCCGCCGCTGAAGTTGCAAAACACGGAGGTCACAGCAGGAACCGCCGCGATTGTTGCGAAGCTTCTCGACAAAGACCCGGCAAACCGTTTTTCGTCGGCCACACTGGTGAGAAAAGCGATGGAGTCACTGCCGCCCCCATCACCCCGCACACCACCCGTCGAACCAGAACAAAAACCCACCGAGGCGGGGCCTAAAGAACCCACAACGCCCGGTCCTGCGCCAGCAAAACCCCGCGCAGTGGAACCGCCACCGGTGACCGGGACAATCCCTCAACCCACCTGGCAGAGAAGCGACGAGCCATCAGTCGACCTTCCCATTCCGCTGGGCGGGGGCGCCCAATCAGCAAGCGTTCCGAAGCTCGCAATCGGCCTGGGATCTGTTTTGGCAATTGCCATGCTGGTCGCAATTGTGGTGTGGCTGTTTACTCTGAACCCCGCCACCGTCATCAACACTCAAGCCCCCACCATTCCCGACCTTGCTGGGTCCAGTGAGCAAGTTGCGGTGGCTGAGATTACGCGCTTGGGGCTTGTTCCGACGGTCGTCGAAAGGGTGAACTCTGAAGTCGAGGTGGGAACAGTGATCGAAACCGTCCCCGGGCCTGGCATTCGGGTGGCGATTGGTGAGCGCGTCCAAGTCATCGTGTCAGCTGGTGGCAGTCTCATTCGTGTTCCCGATGTGAGAAACCTTCCCAGTGACGAAGCATCTGCGCAGCTCATCGGTGCGGGACTGGCGGTTGCCCCTTTCCAAGAAGACTATTCGCCGAACCTTCCAGCCGGGACGGTTATCAACACTCTTCCCGCTCCCGGTGAGCAAGCTCCGGGAAATACAGAAGTCATCCTGACGCTTTCTAACGGGTTGGTGCTGGTGCCGAACGTGGTCAATCTGACCATTGGGGAAGCTAATCCGCTTCTCACTGGACCCAACCTACAACTCTCTGTCACTCTTCAGGCAGACCCCACGTGCACGGGGGGCGTGGTGAGGTCGCAATCACTTTCCCCCGGTGAACACCCGCAACGCTCCACAATTACTCTCGTCTACTGCGGCGCAGGGGCGTTCGAACCGCCCGCACCCGAAAATCCCGAAGGCTAGAAGGGGCTATTCCCACTAGAAACACGCGGGCTGAGGCCTGCGGCTTTGCGTGGGGCGTCAACCAGCCCTGTCTTTTGTAACCAGTTGGCCAGCATCAGATAACCCCCTTCAGTGACGACCGATTCGGGGTGAAACTGGACACCAAACAGTGGTGCCGTGACGTGTTGAACACCCATGATGACTCCGCCTGGTGTCGTGGCCGTCACACTCAAATCTTCGGGGACAGTCCCCTCCACAATGGCCAAACTGTGATATCGGGTCGCCCGAAACTCTTCAGGGACCCCCTCGAAGAGGGGACTGCCATCGTGGGTGACTTGCGAGGTTTTACCGTGCATAAGTTCTTCGGCGTGGGACACGGTAGCGCCGAATGCTTCAGCGAGAGCCTGGTGCCCCAAACATACGCCCAGCAGGGGGATGCCCTGCTTCGCGGCCTCGTGGATGATGGGAATCGATATGCCCGCATCTGCTGGCGCTCCCGGACCCGGCGACACCAAAATGCCGTCATATCTGGCCACAGTGGCAGCAAGATCTTCCGCAGGTATCTGATCATTTCGAACGACATCAGTCGTTGCCCCGAGCTGGTGAAGGTACCCGTTCAGGGTGTACACGAACGAGTCGTAGTTGTCGACAACGAGAATGTGTGTCATGTCATCCCAGTGTGGACTGTTCGATGAAGAAAAGGTTGTGAATTGCCGGGAAGATCATGAAAAACAGCAAAATCAGCAGGCCGATGGTCATGGCAATGAGTTGACCCAATTTGGACCAAAAACCTCCAGGTAACCACTGCCACAATGCTCGATACATCACGTCACCCCCACGATGTGGGCAATATCAGCCGGCGGGCCACCAGCTCGTGGATACCACCCGTCAAAGACGGCGTAGGCAATGACCCGTTCGGCATCAGAGAACCGAGGATGGCAACTGGTCAGCGTGAGAATCCGGTCGGTCACCTCAATGGCGTCTTGTTTCGGAACCGGATTCAACACGTCGACCTCATGCGCCCACACGTATTCAAGATTCCTAAACGCATAGCTGTACCATCCGTCACGAGTTTCGATGTATATCCGATCCCCCAACCGTAGTTCCGAAATATTGCC
>SKHB01000144.1 GCA_007117135.1 Microbacteriaceae bacterium
AGAAATTATCAAAAAGAAGCTATTGAAAAAATAGAGAATAGCGAGAAAAAAAACACCATGCTATGTATGGCAACTGGTAGCGGAAAAACATACACGTTTTGCGAGCTAGCAAAGAGGTTTTATGTAGAGAATTTAAAACGTGTGTTAATTTTAGTTCATAGAGAGGAGCTTCTTCAACAGGCTTATGATTCATTAGGAGAGAGATGTTTTAGAATTGAAAAAGGGATAAAACAAATACCATCTGATTTTGATTTTTATGTGGGCATGGTGGAAACAGTAAATAGAAGGTTGTCAAAAATACCTGATTTTGGATTAGTAATAATTGATGAAGCTCACATTGGTAACTTTGCTAAAATGCCTTTTTTTGAAAATGAAAACATAAAAGTAGTAGGTGTTACAGCTACACCAATAGCAAAAAAACCATTGGCAAATTATTATAATGAGTTAATTACACCTATTACAATTAAACGCCTTATTGATAATAAATACCTAGTTGATTGTGATGTTTTTGCTTTTGCTTCTGATTTAGTTGATAAAGCTAAATTTAAGGTAAAAAGAGGAGAATATGATGAAAAGCAAATGGAAGATTTTTATTCTTCTGAAAAAATGGTTAATAATGTTATTAGTGCTTATTGGTCGCATTCAGCAGGTAAGAAAACTATAATTTTCAACGTAAACATTAATCATAACAATGCGGTTTATTCAGCTTTAAAAAATGAGGGGTTAAATGCTTATATCGTAGATGGTCAGACACCAAAAAAAGAACGTAAAGAAATAATTAATAATTTTAAAAATGACCCACACGGAATAATTTGCAACGTTGGTGTTCTAACTGCTGGATTTGATGACCCATCAATTCAAACTGTAATACTTAATAGAGCAACGAAAAGTTTAGCATTATATTTGCAAATGGTAGGGCGTGGAGCAAGAATTTACCCTAATAAAGAAAAATTTACTGTATTAGACTTAGGAAAAAATACAACAAGACATGGTTTTTATGATAAAAATCATGATTGGTTAAAGTTTTTTAACGAGGGTACAGAAAAGGATTCTAATAGTGTAGGAGCTGCACCAACTAAAGAATGCCCAAACTGCGGTTTTATTTCCCACCCTAGAGTATTAAAGTGCGAAAATTGCGGTCATGATTTTGAGGAGGAAAAAGAAAGACAAGCTCAGGAGGAAAAGGAAAAGAAACTATTTTTATTGATTAAAGAAAAACCGATTGATATTCCAATAGATCGCATTTTTGATTTGGCAGATGAAAAAGGTTATTCTCCTTATTCTTGTTTATGGAAAATAGCAGAACATATCGCTAAGTACAAAAATAGATATTCAGATATAGTAACTGATGAATATATTAAAAGCATTTCTATTGAGCATTTAGGTAAATGGTGTAAAAAATATCAAAAGAAAAACAACAAATGGCATCAAGATTTTATATTTGATTGTGTAAATAAAAAAATACAAGAATATGCTTAAAAACAATGAAGCACGTATCCAGCAGAGTATAGTTATCTGGTTTAGAAATAATTATTGTTTAAAAACAAGTAGCCCAAAGTGTACGATTTTTAGCGTACCAAACGAAAGAAACAGTAAGAAAGAAATGATGTTCATGAAGGCAACTGGACTGTTAAGTGGTGTTTCAGATTTAATCTGTGTAATTCCAAATAAAGTTTTATTCATTGAGTGTAAAGATGAAAAAGGACGTCAACAGCCCAGTCAAATAGAGTTTGAAGAAACCGTTACAGATTTAGGATTTGAATACCATGTTGTCAGGTCTTTAGAAGAATTTCAAAAAATAATTCAAAAAAACACCATTTAATTAATATATATTTTGTATATTTGTAAAAAAGAAAGGAATTATGAAAGTATTTGAAATCAAAATCGGAAGAACTTGGAAAAAAGTAAGAGCTACTAGTATTAATGCTTTGAGCGCTTGGAGTAAAGAGAACAATGTAAATGATTGGCGCATGGTTGGAATGATGAGCCGTAAAGAATTAAAAGAAAGTCAAAATTTAAAATTAGTAGCATGAAAAATAACGGTATTAGTTTTCTATCCTTATTGGGGATAACATTTATAGTTTTAAAATTAACCAACGTTATATATTGGTCTTGGTGGTTAGTATTACTTCCATTGTATGGTGGGTTAGTTTGTTTTCTTCTATTCGCTATAATTTATATCTATTTTAGATTAAATAAGGGTAAAGAACAAAAAATAAACGTAGAACAAAAAACGATAAAATCAAAATTTCAACAACGGTTAAAAGACATGGAAAATCAAAGAAAAAATGGATAAAAATACCTTTAACATCTATGAATATCAAGAGTTATTTGAATATATGAGTAATGAACACGGAGTTGTATTACTTCTTGCTGAACTTCAAGAGATTGTTGAAATAGCAGATAAAATCATAACTAAACAAAACAATGAATAACAATGAAAAGAAAACTAATTGACATACCAGACGAGGATTTTAGGTCCTTATCGATTAAAGCAGCTAAAGCAGGTAAATTTCTCAAGCCTTATATTGAAGATTTGCTAGCTAAGGACGCAAGGAATGAACTTCACGCTAAGGATCATTTTTTAAACACCGCTAGGAAGTGCGAAGTGCCTTTAGTTGATGCTGAGTGGGTGGTTAAGAATTTG
>SKHB01000015.1 GCA_007117135.1 Microbacteriaceae bacterium
CCACCACAAATCTAAGAATTTTTGAGTAACACAATGACAAGGAGTACACCATGCTAAGACCGTTTTTAGTCGTCGGAGTCGGTGGTTCCGGCGGGAAAACGCTGCGCGGTGTCAGAAAAGCACTTCAGCTGAAACTGGAGCAGGAACACTGGCGCGGCGGGTGGCCAGACGCGTGGCAGTTTTTACACATCGACAGTCCGATTTCGCAGGACGGTTTAGAGTTCCCCGCACCGCTTTTACCGAAAGACCAATATTTGTCTCTCGTGCCGTCAGGGGTCGGATACGAGGTCATTTACGAATCCATTCGTAACAAGGTGGATGGCCGGAACGTGAAAGATGTCGAGCGGGCCCTGCCTTCACCGATCGATGTGAATGTGCCCATCCATATGGGGGCGGGGGCGTTTCGCGCCATTGGGCGCGCCATTTCTGCCGCGTCACTGGATTCGATTCAAGAAAAGATTCGCGGGTCACTCAACCGCATGCAAACGGGGACCGCGTCGGCGCAACTTGCTGAACTGACCCGCCACATGGGCATTCCCGTGTCTGGTCAAGTCACCCCCACAGCACTCCTGGTGTCATCGATTGCCGGTGGGTCGGGTGCTGGACAGTTTTTGGATGTTGCTGAAGCGCTAAAAAGTGCGGCCAATAATGAGCCGTGGACAGAAGACATGTTTGGGATTCTTTTCGCCCCCGACGTGTTTGAAAACTTGGGCCGACGAGAAATCCCCGCCAATGCGCTGGGAGCCATCGTTGAAACCATGTCGGGTTTTTGGAACCGGAGCCTGTCCGAATCCAGCGACGCTCTTCACCGTGGACACGGACTTATCCCGTCATCGTCACCCCGGTATCGCATTGGCCCAGCCTTTCCCTACATTGTGGGGGCAAGAAACAGCCTGGTGTCGTTCGGTGACCAAAGTGACGTCTACATGGCGGTGTCGAGTTCTATCGCCACGTGGATGACCGACAACAAAGTTCAAGACAAACTCTCCGCCTACACTGTCACCAACTACAGCGCGAAAGCGCCCACATTGGAAGACAAGACGGGTCTTCGGAAAACGGGAAAAACCAACCCCGAACCGGCGCCCTTCTCGTCGATGGGTTTTGGCCGCGTATCTCTCGGGTTGGAAAGGTTCTTCGAATACGGCGCAGAGCGTTTGGCACGCTCCGCTTTGGAAAACATCCTCTACAAGCACATTGAAGAAGACAAACTGCTGGCCGAAAAAACCGAAGAACAGTGGCGTCAACAAAAAGCCGACCTGTCGTTCGGGGCTTTTTTGCAAGACGCAGGTCTCGACCAACAAACCCAAGAAAACAACCAAGTGTTGAACTCGCTCAGGCCATCTGCCGACGAGTTGCAAGCCCGCATGAAAGCAGCCATCGAATCGGCCGCCAGGGGTGGCATGCCCCAGGGTGGTCACACCTATTCGGGCTGGGTGGAGCGCATTTACAACGGCTATGAGGTCAACCTTCCCTCACTGCTTGGTGAAAACCGCGCCAACCTCGTCGCACAAGTCAGAGACTGGGTGGATCAGATTGCTGACACCATCATGGGTCTCACCGCTCAGACCATCTCCCGCCAGGGCCTCCCGGTGACCGCTGAACTCTTAGCCAGAACGGTGAGACATTCCCGTCAAGCGATCACCGAGTTGGAACAGGAACAGCGGCAACTCAACGCTGAAGCAGAAAACCTGAAAACTCTCATTACGCAGGCCATTCAACCGGCGTCGTCGATGGCGAACATTCCCCCCAACAATGCGGCTGTCGCCCAGGGCATCTACCAAGCCCAAATAGCGTTCTATCGCAAATGCGAAGCGGATCTTCGAGAAATATCAGCAGAACTTATCGCTGACTTTTTGACCAACTTCTTAGAGCCGCTTCGACACATGCTCTCAGGCGCCACCAACACGCTTCGGGAAAACGTCAACGACCCGAAACTGGGCGACGGGCGCCAAAACCCCTACAGCTCGTGGCCGGACGCCGCCGACCAGACCGTGCCGAAACGGTTCAAACCAGCCCCCAATGAGCGACTCCTCATCGAATACACCACCTACCGGGACGAGTTTGACCGGCTGGTCAAACAGACCGTGTCTGACCCCAAGCGTGACGCCAAGAGGGTTGTTCTCGACGAGTTCATGATGGGCTCCTACGGAATTGAAGCACTCGACGGGCTTCGAGACGACCAGCAGTGGAAACTGATTGACGTGGATCAAATGTGGGTGCCACAAAACCGGCAGTTCCAAAGCCGCGAAGGCGCCCCGCAACCTGCCCGGTTCGATTTCCTCACCGACCACATGGAATATGTGGATCGGGCGAAGCTGTGGTTGTCCATTCCCGGTCGAACCTTCAACGCCTATTTGGACCAAACACTCTCCGAATGGCTGGGGGATGATTCGGACAAGTCTGTTCAAGCACAGCGTCACACCAAGTTCATCAAAGAGTTTGACGCCGCTGTGGCCAGTGCTGAACCGCTGGTGCAACGAAACCAAAAACTGGTTGTCGCTGTTCACGGCCAAGAAGGTTCCGAAAACGAGGTCCTGTTCAGCGCCATCCCGGTCGGGGTGGGAGATTCCCTGTTTGAGCCACTCAAAGATGTGCTCATCAAATACTTTGGCGAATGGTCACCCGAATTTGAGTCGTTCTTTGTCGGTCGAACCGGTGCGCCCAACGTTCGACAAATCGACGCATTCACCGTCACCGGGTACCCCGTTCAGCCGATGACACTCGGATCGGTGATGCAACCCATCGCGAAGGAATGGTTGGCCAGTTCAGGGGACCGTGACAGCCGGGGCAACTTTATGAAGTGGCGCCGCGGTCGCCCCCTTCCAGAAAGTATTCCCGCGTCGCCAGATATTTGGCGCCAAATGGTGGCTGGCTGGTTTGTGGCAAAAATGTTCGGCCTACTCAAACTGGACAAAGACACCAGCGACCCCGCGTTGGAAGAAAAAGGACCCAAGCTCAGCATTTGGGTGGACGGCGGCCAAAAACATGTCGGCTTCCCCTACCCGCTGTACTACGCCGGTATTGCCCCCACCCCCGACTTGTTGGGTGTGGCGATGGAGTCGATGACTGTTGCCCTGGTCAACAGCTACTCGGAAGGGTCCCTCACACCGCTCGTTCCGTATCAGAGACTGACAGACCTGGGTGATGTGGTCTCGGGAGATAGTGCCCTGCACCACTGGATCAGAAAAGGCACCCCCAGGCACCCCGACGCCCCCACCCCGAAAGCAGAAAATGCGGGCTCTGGTTCAATGACGGCGGGGGAGCGGAAAGAAGCCTGCATCGCCTATATGCAATCTGAATTGTCCAAGTTTGAGGCATACATGGAACGTCAAGACAAATACGGCGACATTCGCACCTACCCGGTCAGTTGGGAGATCCGCAAAGAAATTCGAGACGGGTTAAATAAAATCCTGCAAGCCATTCCTGGTATCGAAGAATACGACGAAGATGCTGACTTCCAGTAGCCGCAGACACCCCCCACGGACAGGCAGGTCACCACATGGCCGCTAAACGCTGGGGTGACACGGGCATGACCATTGTTCTTCTCCCCGAAGGATTACAGGGCGAAGCCCTGTTGGCTGTTGCCCGGCAGTGGACAGAAATGAAACTTCTGTCCCAAGCGGTGTGGGTGCGACCAGAGTTCCTCGAACCAGAAAACACGAACCCTCCACGGCAGCGCGCCATGATCATCGGCACTGACCGTGACGGGGAACCCATTGAAGTGGAAGTGGACCTGTTTGAACAGTTGGCCAGACAGCAGCTGCTCACCGTTCGCCTGTTGGTTGTCCGCTCGGTGAGTGAACACCTCGAGTTTGACGTTGCCCAGGACACACTCGCGACCCTCCTGGATCAATATTTAACCGTTGCCCTGCCGTTGCCTATTTCTGCCGGCTACGACCGAGAAAAATACACCCAGTTCATTCGTCTCAACCTCATCACCGCCCCCACCGAACACCAGTCAGGTGACGGCAAAAAACTGGTCACCGGGCGTTTTAACGCCAACTTTGTCGCCGCCGCAGAAGACCGGTCCGCGCCGCTAGCCGGTGACGCGTTTATGCGTCACGACCCCGAGTCCACCCGTTTTGCCGCGTTCACCATGATGCATGTCGCCACGGTGGGCGCCCTCTGGTCAGGTTTGCCTCAGGGACTCTACGAACTGTTGAACCCGTCTGGTCCGGGAGGCTCTGAACTGTTCATGTCCAGGGTTTTTGTCAGCGCCATTTTGACTGACGGGTTAGCCAGGCGAGCATCCACCCGGGTGTTGAAACGCATTGGCGACCCTGCCATGGGCGCTATTGATTTTTCTAGTGAACTCCCCGTTGAGGGCACCTACCAAATCCCCGACTCTGACCGGGATAAGTTCATCGAATCGATGGTGAATCTCACCTTCGAGTTTGATGGCGGCAAACTCTCCTATCGGCCCTCACCGGAAGCTGAACGCGTCAGCACCATTCAGAAGTCTTTAGACCAACAGGCAAACTCTTTTTTGACGTTCGCGTGGGACAAACTATCGTCCATCCCGCGACACATGATTCGAGGCATTCACCGCCGTATCGCCACCACCCTCAACCTCCTCTTGCACGGCGGCGACGATACCGGTTATGCCAGTATCCGTGTCCCCCAAGACTATTTTGACCCACGCGACCGAATGATTTTGGATAAGCGCGAACAGATCGGAAAAGAAAAAGAACGCGCCGATTTGACACTCGTGTCACCGGTCACTCCCAGTGATGTTCGAAGTAGTCCGGAGTTGTGGGAAAACATTAGGCAACTTATTTTCGGCATGCTTGACGGGTCCAATTTGGACAAGTTTGGGTATCCGGAGGGAGAAAATGGCTGGCCCATTTTCTATCGGGTATCTGACTTGTTTGCGGACCCCGCCGCCAAGATTCAGGTGGGAGCGGGCGCAGACGACGAAACGATTTCTGTGGCGTGGTCGAAAAGCACCGAAGCGTTAGACATTATTCAACAGTTGTCACGGGACAACATCGACCTGCAGCAGCAGATGGACGCTTTCCTCCGAGAAGTCGTCGACGCCAGGTCTCGCGTGTCACAGTTTGATGAGCGTATCGCCCAGTTGGAAGCATTCCTCGGCACCACCGAAGAATATGACGACGCTGAAGAATCTGAGGTGTCGGCATGAGTCGGTGGCGTAAGAAAAAAGATCCGCGTATACAGCTGCCCACACAGCAGGTGGCCGCGGAGGTGACCCCAGCGGCACCAGCCCCAGAAGGCGCCCCCACGACAGGCGCCCCAGATGACATTGTCGTAGTCGCCCGCGGTCGCTCTGTTCCCCTCCCGCCGGCAGAAGATGCCGGCGTGGCGGTGGCCAACGAAGAAACTGTCGAGGCGGGGTCCGCCTCTGACGGGCAACTAGAAGCAGTCAGTGACGGGGACATTCCCCCCGCTGAGGCGATCACCGAACCTGTCGCTGAGGCAGTCGCACCCGGAGAGCAAGAAGCAGGGGCCACCGACGCGGCACCGGTCGACGGTGTGGCCGAACAAGTCGCCGAAAACACGGCCGAAGACGCCGACCAAGGCGCGGCGGAGACTCCTGTTGAAGACCCAGCAGTAGTAGCCACACAGCAGATGGCTCAGGAACCTGCACAACAGCTCATTGCAGAGCCCGGCGAGGAGCCTGGACAAGAACACACATCGGAGCAAGCATCGGAGCCAGTTCCCGAGCAGCAGTCCGAGCAAGAGCCCGAGCAGCAGTCCGAGACTGTCGACCCGGTTGGTGACGAGGCTGAGCATGATGGTTCGGCTAATAACAGCCAGGCTGAGCAGGTTCAGACGGTGATGAGTGAAGAGAGTGTCCCGGAGCCAGACGGCAGCCATGGGGAAGCTGTTTCGCAGACGGCGGACCCGTCAGACCCTGCGGCTGTTGATCCTGCCGCTGTTGACCCTGCGGCAGCGCAGATGCCGGCCGGCACTTCAGAGGTCGCCCACGGCGGAGCCGGCGAACCTCACCCTGAACAACCGCACGACACTTTCCCGGCAGACCAAGTGTCCTCCGACACAGTGCCCGACACAACCCAGGAAGTGGCGCAGGAAGTGGCGCAGGAAGTGGTTCAGGGTGCAGCCGGGGCGCCGGCTGGTCAGCCGGAGTCAACTCGCGCGCTTCAGGAAGTCGGGACACCCATGGGCCGGTTTAGGAAATGGCTCGGGGGAACAACCACTGTGGGGCGCCCGCTCGTTCACACCCCGCCAGCACAAGACCACCAGGCGGCGGCGCCAGTTGCTCAGCCCACCGTCGAACAGGTGATGACCCCGCAACTGGCAAAGAGAGAAATCCGGACCTTGAAAGCCTCCCAGCGCAGTTGGGACACGCTGATGGCCGACCGTGAAGCGAAAGCGACCGAGGCGCGCGAAACCGTTGAGAGTAACGAGCGCAAAATTGCTGCCCTGTCTGACTGGGTGACCAACTTTGATAGAAGCTACCAGTGGCGGGTCCAGCAGCGAATGGATCAGCAGCTTCAACGCGCGCAGGCAGACCTGCGCGCGTATGAAGATTCGGTGAACAATGCGGAAGAGTTCGAAGCGGGAAGGCTGTCGGAATTGCGGCGAAGTTTTCATGGCCTCATTCGACAAATCTTGTTCATCACGGTGCCGATTGCGATTTTGACGGTCGCTATTCCGCTGTCCTTTGAAATACCCAAGCTTGATGCGCTCGAAACGTTTTACGACCCGCGACTATCGGCCCCCATCATTACGCTGGTGGTGCTGGGTGTCATTGCGGCCATTTTCTTGTTTCGGCGTGCAACGGGCAAAGACACGGTGAAAAACATCACCATTGTGAAGTGGATTGTGTTCACCGTGTTTGTCGGGCTGGTGATTGTCGCTCTCCCCACGTTTGAAGACGACTTGAGGAATGTGGTGTCGCCCTACCTGGAAGCAAATCAGAACCGTATCTTCACGGTGTTGGGCATCATTGTGCTTTTGTGGATTGTGTTGGCCCTTGCCGTCTACTACCGGGGATGGTCCCAGTATCGACGGGCCATCGACACCCAGTTGGCCAAACTCCAAGCAGTGATCTCTGGCTATGTGGAAACCCAGCAGGAAGTCAACCGCTTGGGCCTGCTCTACACGCAAACCAGCGAATGGTTACGCATCCTTGCCTTCTCCCTCTACCGGCCGTGGGTCACCCCCACAGAGTGGGAAGAAGAAAAACACACCGAATCGGAATTCCGCGACTTTCCGTTCGCCCTCCGCGTCGCGCAAGTCGACGACCAGGCGGGGGCGAAATCAGCGGAACTGGAGCGAATCATTGCCTCCAAACTGCTCGTCCAAGGGTGGCGCGCCAACGCGTTCAGAGACTTGGTCGATGAAGTTCGACGAGACATGGGAGTTGCCGGGGGTAAATTCTCTGTCGAAGCACTCGACAAGGACCTCCCTCACCAAACAAACAACACCAGAAATTTGTTGAAAAAGTATTTGGAAGGTGCCGCGTCCGGGGTCGGAGACGAAGGGACATCGGAAGAAGCCGAAACAGGGTTCCTCGTGGAAGTGGCCAGAAAACATCTGCTCCATTTGATTGAACAAACCCAGTCTGTTGCGCTGTCTGCCGCCCGGCCGCCCGTCCACCAAATCATTTCCGACCCGTTGGATGACCTGGTCAACGATGTGGCTGTGTTGCAGGGGCAAGACGACAGCGAAAACTGGGACGATTTCCTCAAAGAATCCCTCGGGACTGACGAAATTATTCAACCGCCGCTCAGCATTTTGAACTTCACCCCAGACGGGCAAATGAACAAGGTGGGGGAGTCACCCAAAACGTTTGTCCTCATCCCACAGCGGCTCGCAGACGCACTGCCCGGCGGGGTATCTGACTCGGTCAATTTGGTTCCGGTGACCGACAACTCATCCAGAGCGGTGGAAATTATTGCCCGAGTCGACGTTATCGGACCGGTCAAACCTGCCGACATTCGCCTGCTCAGCCCCGCCGACCAGCGGGTGAGTGCCATGGGGCGGGGAAGTAGAGACTCTGGCACGAAAGTGTCTTCTCTCTGTCAAGACTGTTTTGACCCCACCTGTCCCGCGTCGCTCGACTCAGGTGCTGCCTGTTCGAGTGCGGGTTTGTAGGCGGTCGTATGACGTTTGACCCGTATGCCCAACGATCGGGAGGTCCCGGTATTCCGCCGCCACCACCACCACCCATGCCGGGTGGTTACAACACGCCGCCGATAGTGCGCGTCAGGCCGGCTCGGCGGTTTCCCGTGGTGACCGTGTTGTCGGTGGTGTTGGGGCTGTCTGTGATGGTCAACCTGGTGGCGTTCTTTGTTATCGCCGACCTTCGAACGAACCAGGCAGAATCACCATCAGCGCCCTCTGAGCCGCCAGTCTTTGAAGGCACATTGAGCCCTCTGACCCCCGACGATGATTTTGAACCTGATGATGCCGAAAAACTCAGCATCAGCGAAGTGTATGAAAGTGTGATCGATTCGGTGGTGACGGTGTTTTGCGGGGAGTGGAGTGGCACAGGTTTTGCTTTCGCGATTTCGCCCCCCTCCGGCTCCGAGACGGTTATTGTCACGAACCACCACGTGGTGGAGGATTGTCTTCGCGCAGGCGACACTGTCGGCCTGTTAGAGATCAATGGCACGGCGACCGAAGGGTATGTGTTGAGCCATCATGAAGCGCGAGACCTTGCCCTCATTGCCACCACTGCCCGCTTAGAGCCCCTTTACCCGGCAACTGGAGCCGCCATTGGTGATCAGGTGGTGGCCATCGGGTCTCCCGGTGGCCTGGAGGGAACACTCACCCAAGGCATTGTGTCAGCCATCAGAGACGGTGTGTATCAGACGGATGCGGCCATCAACTTTGGTAACTCCGGAGGCCCACTGCTTGACCTATATGGCCGCGTGGTGGCGGTCAATACGGCGATAGCCAGTGACGCTGTGGGAATCGGGTTTTCGGTCGGCATTGACCTGCTGTGTGAAAGGCTCATGACCTGTTAGGTGAGCCAGCGTGTCCATCTACTGGCTGATTTGGGGCTCGCCGACCACAAACTGCCCGCTGTCGTCTAGTGCCGCAGGGACAGACACCCGAATGGGGATGTCACTTTGGTATCGGACAGTGTCGATGAGGTCTCCACGGACTGTCCGGTAGTTTGTCCCCGACTGGTATCGCTCCCACCGCAAACAGGTCGCACCAAACCACCAGGAATACCACCAGCTAGCACACCGCGTGCTGTAGACAGGTTCGGCAATGCGACGACTGTCCCAATACTGGGTTTCGTATCGGACTGTCTGGGTGCAGACAACCTCCCTCACCACCTCTTTGGTGGAGAGCATTATGTCTTGACCCTCCTCGCATCTGAGTCCGCCGTCCTCAAATGCGCTGGATTCGCTGGCGTAAAAATCGGCAGGAATCCGTCCGGAACGAATCTGCTGAGCCTGGTAGACGTCGTCTTGGCTGAAGCACTCAGAGCGTGAAACATTGCCGCACGAGTCCACCGCCTCCGTGGCTGCGGCAGATAGTTGCCGCTCGCCATCGGCGGGAAGGTTCAAATCGGCTGTGACCTGGACAGCGTGCGATGGGGAGCTCACGACAAACTGTTCGGAAAAACCCGCCAGAAGATCAATGGGGTCACGCTGGACAGTGTAGTTCCCGGGGATAAGGGAGTATTCGCCCGGGGTCACCTCAACCCCGTTGATGCGTATAGGAGCGCCACTAATAGAGCCGAAACGTTGGTCGGCGCCAAGGCTCAACGTGATGGGCTCAAGAGCGGGCTGGTAGTGGACGTGGCGCATGAAAATGAAGCGTCTCTCCACCGTCGACGGAACGTCCATCTGCCAGGCGACGGTGCCATCGCTTCCCGGCCAGGTAATGCTCCCGGCAGCATCCAACTGGCCCAGGCTCCACGTCTCGCCCTGGTTGTTTGTGATTCGGATGTGACGACGTTGTCCAATGATGGGTTGAGCTGATTCTAGAGCGTCGATGGGTAGCCAGCTTGTGCCCTCAGCCAGGGGCATCAGTTCGATCAGGCCGTCGCCGTCACGAATTTCCATTGCCAGAGCCAACTCGCTGACTGCTTTCTCCGGGGTGTTAGTGGAGGCCCACCCTCTTTCAACAAGTCCAAGACTGGGGGGAATGACAAGGGTGATTACGGCGGTGATGGCGACTGCAGACAGGGAGACAACACGGGGGAGAGAGACTCTCTTGGCGCGACCCGCGGGTATTAGTTCCGCGGATGGTGTCGGGCCGAGCCCGGGGATAAAGGGCGCGAGCCGGTGGGCAAGTTGTCGATGACCGCCCAGCCAGATGAGTGATGCCACTGCGACCGCACCCGCCGCCATGATCCCCAACAGCACCAGAGTGTGGGGGAGGGATGTGTGGAGGAAAAGGGTTCCCCGAAGCGCCGGCGTTGAGTCGACCGCCACCCTCAGCAGTGCAAACACGAGCAAGGCGGCCGTGACAGTGACGATGGCCAACTGGATAAACCACCGCGCGCCCGCCACAGTGAGTTGTCTGGTGCCGGCTGTGTGAGCCCCAGCCGCCAGGGCGAGAATAAGTAGGAGGGCCACAAACAGTCCAGACAAAATTGCTGACTGCGGTGTCAACCAAATGAGTTGATTAGCCCCTGAAGTTTCTGCGAGGACCTGCAGATAAACAAAGTTTTCTTCCCTGAGTGATGCATAGCCTTGCCCGGAGAGAAAACCATCGACCGCGACAATCAGCACCGTGGGGGCGATAAGCGCCGCGGTGATGGCGAAAACAAAAACCTCGCTCAGCGACAGCTCACCCAGCGGGCTCGCGGTACTTGTCGCGGTGGAGGGAGCCAGGTCGGGAGTCAACAGACCGTGAATAATGCCACCCACCAGAATGGCAAAGCTCACCGTTAAGGCCAATACCGAGAAAGTCCCAGCGGCCCGCAACCACCAGCTCACGGGAGAGTGTTCATGGGCAAGTCCGCCAATGGCCAGACCGATGGCCAGGCCAACGCCGAGAACTGCGACACCAAAAAGCACATCCCACGGCATCATGCCTGCTGTGTCGGGGACAAGCCATGACAGACCGACAACGAGGATGATCGTGGGAAGGAGGAGAGCGCTCAGCCGGATGACACGGTCGCGCCTACTCATGTCTGGAACATGTTGTGCATACTTCCGACCAAACAACCCCATGACAACCATCAGCCCAAGAGTGATGAGCGTGGGACGAATTGCCAAAGATGTGGCAAGGTTCGCCTCACTGCTCAGCAACCATGAAAAATCAGTTGAAGTGGGCTGCACTCGAAGCGCGTTGGCCAGTGCAGTTGTTGACCACGATATGCCGTTTGCGAGAAGTTCGCCTCCCCGCCCGGAGCTTGCCATCAGCCCAATAAGAGTCGTGGCAAGAAAGGCCACGACGGCCAAAGATGCTCCTCGAATAATCGAACCGGTTGTTTGGGCGGTGAAGTCTCGGGTCGTGGGTTGATACTGCAGGGACCTCTTTTTGGCCCTAACCAGCGGTGCGTCATTGTCGCGTGCGGGTTGGAGTTCGCCGCGCAGAATAGCCAGGGCGTCACGTGCAACTGGTCGGGCCTCAGGGTTCCGCCGCAATAGGGCTCTGAGGACTTTTTGTTGCTTGTCGGAGAGACCATCTAAGCGGGGTTCCTCATTGGCCATATTCATCAAAATCGCCAGTTCGGTTTGAGTGGTTTCATCACCCCACGGGTGTTCACCTCGTGCAGCAACGGCGAGAACAAGACCTGCGCTAAACATGTCTGACGCTTGGCTTTCCTCGTTTGTCTCGACCCGCTCAGGTGCCAGGTAAGCGACGGTACCGGCAAACATTTGAGTGTTGGTGAGGGCTGTTTGTCCCTCCTCTTTGGAAATGCCGAAATCAATGATTTTGGCGCCATCGGGGCTCAACATGATGTTTGCCGGTTTGATGTCCCGGTGAAGAATGCCTGTGTCGTGGATTGCTGCAAGGCCTGAAAATATTCCCTCAGCGAGTTCATCCCACGACGCTTCGCCCATTGCGCCGTGTTCCGCCACCCATTCTTTGAGGTTGGGGCCGTCAATGAACTCGGTGGCCAGCCAGGGAGAGGTTTTGTTGTCTGCGTCGTAACCGACAATTCGGGCCACATTAGGGTGGTCCACGCTTTTTAACAATTCTGCTTCGCGGGCGAACCGCGCGCGAATGTCATCGCTGCCGAGGAGGTTCGGTCTAATCATTTTCACGGCAACGTCTTCGCCTTTTCGGTGACAGCGAAGAACTGTTCCCATTCCGCCCTCGCCGATCACACCCGACACAGTGAAGGGCCCCACGCGTTTGCGAGAGGTGGTGGACGTGTGCTTGCCGTCAGACATCAGCCGAGCGCAACGATAAGGTTCATAGCCAAAGCCTAGCGAAACTCAACATTGATTGACACTGCAGCCCGGAAAGGGCGGCTATTTTTGCACGACGTGACGCAACGTCACTACTGGCTCGTGACCGTGTTCCTCGCGGCCCAGAAAGAATCTGCTTCGCTCGGCGCCCCCTGTTCGCCGGGGCCACCGCTCGGTGACGCACGGGTTATCGACTACTGGGGCTCTAACAGCCCAAAGAGGTAACCGAAAGCAAATCCGAGCGTTTCAGGTGACACGAGAAAGACAACAAATAAAGCTGTTTGTATCCAACCAAAAATGATTGCCATGATTGCCAAGGGGCGGCCTTTCTCAGTTCGCCGTTTGATTTGGCCCAGTGAGACGTGTCCAAGAATTGCCGCCACGGGCCCGAAAATTTGCAGAAGAGCTAGGACAAAGGCGGTAATCGACAGACGGTTCACCGGGCCTTTTTGATGTGGTGCATTCTCTGCCTGAGTCATGCTCACACTATACCGAGGCTCAAGTCTGCAGGTTCGAAAGGTTCGGGTTGTGTCCCGCAGCTATTGTTCTCTTCGCCACAGCACCAGTCTTGCGGCAAACACCATGGCGGTAGCGAGACCCATCAGGACCAGTAGCGATAGCTGCCAGTTTTCCGGTGTCGCCTCCCAGAAGGCGCCCTGTTCGTCTGCAGTGAGAGCGGAAATGGTGTTGAGGTCAGCGGTGGCGGCCATTTGGTTCATCGCCCAATAGCCCGGGTTGGGAAGCCCCACAATGTCGAGAAGTCCTGTTTGCCTAATGGGAACAGCGCCGGAGAGAACCACCTGCCCCATGGTGGCCAAAACAAGTGCGGGCATGGTGACTTCTGAGCTGTTGACCACCGCCGAAATGAGCAAACCCAAGAGCATGGAGGTGAGGGCCAGGGCGAGGGTTGCGATGAGAACTTCTGGGACGGGGTTGTCCAGCACTACACCGGAATCCGGCATCTCCCTGGAGCTGAGAGTGATGAGAACAAAAATGGTGGTCTGAATGGACACCAGCACGCCCAACACCAGCACTTTCGAGGTGAAGTACGCGCTGGCACTCAATCCAACGCTTCTCTCCCGCTCGTATATGGTGCGCTCTTTGACGAGTTCTTGAACTGACGCGGATAAGCCCATGAAACTGGCGCCGAGAATGAGCACCAACAGCAGGGGTCTAGCTTGAGGGTTCAGCCCAAAATCATCGTCAGCTCCCGGTCCGAAACCATAGTCGGTCCCGACCGCGTATCCCACCATGGCTAACACGACGGGGAGGGCTCCCAGGAGGGCAAGGAAATGCCTATCTGAAGCAATCACCGCAAGGTATCGCCGTATCAGGATTGCCAGCTGTGTAAGCCACCGCTGGGTTTGCGCGGGGGGAATGGACACCGCTTCACTGTTCGGCATCAGGCGAGGTTCGACTGGTCGTTTTCTTACCGGCAAGGCGTCCGGTTTACCGAGTTTGTCGAACACTTCCGACCAGTCGGTTGCCTGAAACTCTGGCAGCACCCGGTGGGCGGGGCCGTGGAAGGCGAGTTTGCCGCCGGGGGCCAAAAGAATAACTTCATCACAGACATCTAGGTTTGCCACCGAGTGGGTCACCACAAGAACGGTTCGACCCCCGTTCGCTAAATCGCGCAGCTGGTTCATGACTTGGCGGTCAAGACCAGGATCAAGGCCGGACGTTGGTTCGTCAAGAAACAACAGTTCCGGCTGGGTCAACAACTCCAGCGCAACGCTGGCTCTTTTTCGCTGGCCACCAGACAGGGCCTCAATTTTCAGGTCTTGGCGTTCAGTGAGGCCAAGCAAATCAACGACTTCCTCCACTCGGGCGTGTTGTGTGTGGACTGAGACGTCTCGAGGGAACCGTAACCCGGCGGCGTATTCGAGGGCTTTTCTTGTGGTGAGGGTGGTGTGAAGAAGATCAGTCTGGGGGACCAGACCAATCCGGTTTTTGAGGGAAGGATAGTTTGTGTATAGATCAAGGTCCCCCACCAGCACTTGGCCCTCTGTGGCGGGCCGCCTGCCGGTCAGAGCACTCAAAAGGGTGGATTTCCCCGCCCCAGACGGCCCGATAACAGCGGTCAGCGTTCGGGGCCGAAGCTGGAAGGAAATATCGTCGATGAGTGTTTTGCCACCCGCCGTCACCCTCAAACCGTCGGCAACGAAAGAAAAACCTCCGCTTGCCTCTATAGGCTCAAGAGCGTTTCCTGTGTAGCGCCTCGACCAGTCACCGATAGAAATCACATCACCAACAGCCAATCGGTAACGCTTGGAGACAGGCACCTGGTTGACGGTGGTCAGGCCGTTATCCGTGTTGTCGACTAGTTCGTGGAAACCGCGGTTGGTGAGAGTGATAGACGCGTGAAAATCTGCGACACCCGCCTGCTCGACGACGATGTCATTGGTGGGGCTACGTCCGATAGTGATTCGGGCAGGCAGCGGGATATGGCTGGCGTTCTGCAGTTGTCCGCCTGCATGCGTGGCCGGCGCCGGCTCGCCGACCTCCGGGGCCAGGGTGAACTGAAGAGTGAATCCGGTGTTCTTACCAAAAGAAATAGTAGTGGTCGGTTCGGTCAACACAAGTTCAGTGACCCGCTCGCCGTTATAAAACGTACCGTTCGCGGAGTCAAGGTCGGTGACGACCCATTCACCATCCCGATAGCGAACATCCGCGTGCTGTCGACTAATCCTGGGGTGGGGGAGGGACACATCCAGGTGGGGGTCCCGCCCAATGACAGCGCGTTGCCCCATCTCGACTGGAACAGGCTTCACGCCTTGCCCGCTGATAAACACTGGCACGGTTATGAGTCTGACTCATTGACGGTGTTTCTTCAAATGATGCCCCATCCACAGCGCACATATGCCGGGTGTCGCCCATGGCAGGCGGTAGCCTCGACGGCAATGAACACACAGGAAGTGCCTGATGTCCACAACACGCGGTGATCACCGGCCGCCACGAGACACTGTTGTAGCCGTACTCTCCGGCCTTCTCGCTCTTGGCGCCGGTTGGTATGTGGTGGCCATGGGATGGAGTGTGGCGTTTCTTTTATCAGAGAGCTGGTTTATGGCTGTCTATGCGGTGGTGTTACTTCTCAGCCCAGCACTGTTTACCATTGTCGCGATTTTGGCGTTTACCGGCCGACCCAGAGCTGCCCTCTGGGTCCTTGTGCCACTGGTCGCAAAGTGGCTCGTGGTGTTTGTTGACTCGTTTATTCGAGGCGGAATAGATGCAGTGGTGGCGCAGTTGCCGGTGCTCAGCGCCATCAACAAACTGGGCGACGAATTCTTGGTGCAAAACCGATTCGACTGGTTGGTGCTGTCAATTGTGCAATTTGACGTGGAGCCCATCGCACTTGTCGTGATGGTTGTTCTCCTCGCCAGTCGACGCCGCCGATAACTGCGGCACGGTGTCGCGCGAGGCTCATTGCCTGCCCGGGGGTACATACGTGGTCGCCTCTCAGGTGTTGCTGTGCCGGAGTCACACCTACTCTGCAGGTGTGACGTTTTGACGGCGTGGTCGCCAGGGGCGTCGTGGCTAGTGAGGTCGGGGTAGATATTGGGCTGAGCACCTGGTAAAAAGATGATAGAAAATAAGAACCGCCGGTCGCGGTTTGTCATAAGAGGCACAGGGGAGCGGTGGGGGATTTGGCGAATCGTCGTTGGCCGCTAGCCACAGTAGCTCTTCTTGCCGTATTTGGCTCAACCCTTGGCGCAGTGGGCGAGAGTGCAGCTCAGGCGAGCGAACCCCAAATTCTCGCCGAAGTCACTGTCGAGTATGTCAGCCAGGATGGTTCGAACACGGTGACGGTGTCGCCTGACGGCACCCTCGCGGCTTTTGCCCTTTACGAACCGGTCACCAATTTTGAGGCCCAGGCGCCCCTGGCTGCTGTTCGACTTGTTGACCTGACTAATCCCAGCAGGGATGAAACATTTAGTGTGTCGGGGCAGCAATGGCTGTTTTGGAACGGCGAAGCACCGTTCGTTTTCAGCAGCGACAGCGCATCCCTGTTTGTTCCGCTGGAAACAGGAGCCGTCGTGATTGATACGGACACGTTTACCGTGCGCCAATCGTTGACCTTGCCGAATGTTGATTTCGGAGTCCAGGTGTCTCCCGCCTTCGACTACTACGCCGTGTTTGACTACTCAGACCCGTTTAGCCCCTTGCCTTTTCTGATCATCACTGAAACCGTCACCGGCGAACCTGTCTTTGCTCAAGAATTTCCCTTCGGAAGTGTCTCATTCAGCGAAGCCACCCCCACCGCACACGTGTTGTTAGAACAGGGTGTGGTGGCTCTTTCGCTCGATGGAAGCGGGCCAGAAGGTTTTGTCGAATTTATGGAAGGCAGCCTGCCTGGGTTACCCAGCAGCATTTCCCAAGAATCACCATCTGGCAACATTCTGGGGATCAGCCTGCAGGACTTCGACACTTTTGCGAGTGCCGGTGTGGTGTTTGTTGACATCTCTGAAGGGACAGTCCTCGCCACTTTTGCCCCCGAGGGGGTGGAATCATTTGTTGACATTTTGACATTCTCTGCCGATGAAGACTACGCACTCGTTCGCGTCTTCACCGTGGAGGGTGTCGATACGTGGCATGTGGTGAACCTGTCTACCGGGGAGTCCACACTGTGGGACGACCCGGCGGCTGCGGGTCCTCTCGCCTCGGTGCAAAGGTTTTTCCCATCGCCAAACGACACGGTGGGCTGGAACGCCAACGAAAATGCTTTCGTGTTTGTCGATTTGGCCGAGATGACATTTTCTGTGAACCCGTCCCTGGACACCTCCGGAGGCTACACCTATCGTGACCCGGTGGCATATCTGGCGGAAACGGACGAAGTGGTCTTTGCGGCGCAAGACAGTGACTACAGCAACTGGGAGTTCGGTGAATGGCCAACGACCCTGCCGTCTGGATCCATCACCGTCACGTGGGTGTTTGAAAAGGTTGCCATCAGCCCCGATGCCACTGCGACCTTCAGGGCAAGCGCCATTGGTTTTGATGCCGCAGGCACTACCCTCGTGGGATTTAGTGGGCGAGACGGCTCCACGTTGACCGTGTGGGACGCCCAATCGCTTGAGCGTCGAGAGAGCTTCGCCCTCACCTCGCTACAGGGGGAGGGCTCGGAAAACAGCTTTGAGTTTTGGTACCCGGCGCCTTTTGACGGCGGTGTGCTCAAAGTGTCACCAGATGGCCAGAATGTGTACCTTGCCTTGACCCAGAATGTGAGCACTTTTGACAGCGAGGAGAACACCAGCACTGGTGTTGTGGTGTCCGTGTCGACCGTGACGGGCGATGTTCAAGAAATTGCCCGGTTTGAGAATGCGATCATCGACGCTGTCGACTACCACCGGTCTGAATCAACAATCGTTGTGGGGGTTGTTGAGGTGTCAGACGAGGAACAGTGGGAGCGGTCAGTGACGGTTGTTGAAGTAGATCTTGCTTCTGGAGCTGTCACGACCCTCACCACACTCGATCAAGGCGTGAGTCAACTGGCAAGAGTCAGCGAAGATACTCTCGCGACAACTGGGTTTGGCGCCCTAGATGTTATTTCGCTTCCAACAGGCTCGTCAGTCGGAAAGGTGGTGTTTGGGTCGGGGGGGAGCCAATCCGTGCGCTTCTCATCCGACGGCACGCGAGTAGTGGGTGTCGAACGAGTCGAAAATTACACCGAATCCGGGGGTGAAGAATTCGCCGGCGGGACAGTGTACGCCGCCTCTGTACCCAGTTCTCGCTCCACCGGTGACGCCGTGGCCACGCCCATCACCAGTTGGTCAGGCTCCACCGGCGGCGCGGGCACATTCCTGCCTGATGGCGAAACGTTCGTGTTTTACGCAGACGGCCAATTTGAAGCCTTCAGCGGCCCCGACTTCACGTCGATCGGTGTTGCGCAAGCCCCAGTCGACGTTCCGTCTAACCAGTTTGTTGTCGCGCTCGTGGCCGATCCGACCGGGCAAACACTGTGGTTGGGTTTTGGGGAAAGAGACGAAGTAGCCTTTTTTGTTCCCGTGGCTATGCCGGACTTCCTCGACGCTTCAGCAGCTGACGTGGGGTCAGCTGGTGGCGGCTTGGAGGCGCTGTTTGGTCTGAACCCGCAGTGGCTCATCCCCGCGTCGCTGTTAGCCTTCTCGCTGGCGGGTCTTGGAGTGTGGCTTGGGGTGCTTCGCCGGCGCGAAAAGAGCGTGTCGTTGGGGGGTGTGGCGTAATGTCGACCACTAGTCGGTTTCACCTGTTTCGACAGGGCGTCGCGTTAGCCGTCGCAGCGGTGTTGATGGGAGTCATCTCCCAGCCGGCGTATGCGGTGGATGACATCTGGGAGCTGCCCGGCATTGGCTGCGAGGAGCTGGGCTTTGCCTCACCGGGAACTCTCGTTTTCGAAGAAACCAGCCACTCTCATACGTTCTGTGTATATGAGAACTCCGCAGGGACCTCGCTTATCGGTTGGCAACTGCCCGCAGCAGGCAACTGGAGCGACGCGGGATGGTGGGTCAATTTCGACGAAAAATGGGCAGAATCCGACTTTAGGCTGCGGCAAACGGACGAATCGTTTGGCACGTTCTATGAGGTTCGCGATGACGATCGGGATGGATTTCTTGACGCCCAGGGCCTGGTGGACCAGGCGAGCACTCAGTGGGGCCTCCACGTTAGCGCCCGCACAACATATTTTGGTCCACCCGACGCGATTGCTGCCATGAAAACGGCCATCAGTGAGCGTGTCAGCGTGCTCAACGCCGAAGTGGACCGGCAAGAAGACCCGCAACGAAACCGTGACCTTTTTGACCCCAACGCACTCGACTGTTTTGACGTGTGGGATGGAGCGGGTCTCGACCCCGATTATGAACTGGTGACGTTTATACGAAACTTTGATCAGCTGGATTGCTGGATTGTCGAAAAGGGAACAAACCCGTTTGCGTGGGACACCTACAGAGACATCAGTTTCGGTTTTGAACTGAGGCGATGCCCAGCAGACCTAGAGTCCATCCGAGAGAATCTGAGCTTCTACGAGTTTGTTGTCGAAGAAAGCTTTGGTACTTACCACTTTTTCAACTACTCACCGAGTCTTGTTGTCGGTGAAAACACGAGCGCTTCTGGCACATATTTTGATGAAGAAAACTGTGTCACCTATGACGGCTGGCCAGAAGTCATTACCAAAATGATCAACGCCCGCCAAAACGATGACAGCGCCGCGGTTGCCGCCACAGGGGGCCCCGCTGTCGCAGGACCCGCGCCACTATTCAGCCGTCCCCAACTGGTGTCCCCATCGTCACTGTTTGGAGTGTTGAGTGCCATCATTTTGGCGGGAGTACTTCTCACCCTTCGCCGTTTCCTCCCCGCCGACCCCCCAAGTAGTGCCGCTGGCCAGGCGGCAGCTCCGGCGACACAGCCAGAAGCCAGGCGCCTCGGAGCTCGCTTAGGGGTGGTGATTGGCGGCGGGCTGGCAGCACTGCTCGGAACAGTGTTCATCAACCCGGTGGTGCGCCAGCAGATAGCCCAAGACTCTCTCGGCCTGTCCACCCTGGTGAATCACCTCGCCGTGTGGGGTATTCCGATAGGGCTGCTCACCCTCGCCGCGACACTCCTCGTCACCCTTCGAGTGTCGGGCATTCAGGTGCTGAACCTGACACAGGCCATCGTGTCGGTGATTTTGATCGTCGCAGCGGCGGTCGCAACCGCCTGGCCGCTGGTCACGTCCCCGATTCTTCCACTTCTGGGCGTGCTCTTTGCCGTGGTGTGGTGGGGCCAAGGAGCAGCCGCTGCCAAGAGGCAAACGGTGAGCATCGCCGTGTTGGTGTTGGCAAGCCTCGGGCTGTTGACCCTGCTCGGTGTTGACCAGCTCTTCACCGCGATCCCCGAATGGGCCCAGCAGGCAAGCCTTGTCACGGTCGGTATGACTGTTGCCAGCGCTGCCCTCCTGGCCTTACCCGTGCGCTCGTTCCCCGGAGCTGGTGTGTGGGCGTCGCACCCGGTGATGTGGACAGGCGCAATGGCCATCTCCTGGTGGCTTGTCATCACGCTCGCCAGCGTCACCCTTGTGCCCACTGTTGCTTTGACCGTTGCCGCCATCGTCTTGGTGCTCATCAGTAGACCGTCAGGCGCCAGAATCAACACCCCGCCACCGGCCGTCCCTGGTGACATAGCCCCTGCAGCGCCACCTGTTATGGCCGCCGCAGAAGCACCCACCGCAACACCCGCCGCCGCGCCAGTCAACGCTGGTATGCCTGTGTCGGATACTGCCGCGATGCCGCAACCGCCGGCACAGCAGCCGGTTACCGCCCCACCTGCTGCACCTCCTGCACCTCCTGCACCACCTGTGGCCCCGGTGCCTCCAGCACAGCAGCCGGTGCCTCCCGCACCGGTGTCGCCGGTCACCCCACCGCCTGCTCCCGCGGCACCCCCAATGCCAGCTCCTCCTGCTGGAGCACCCGCGCAGGCACCCGAAGCGCAAAGGGGCACGGGGGCAACTGCGCCGCCACCAGGAGCCCCTCAGGCTTCGCAAACTCCGGTGATACCCCCACCGTCCGATACTCCCGTGTTGCCTACCGCGGAAAGCCCCGCTCAGTTTTACCCGCCCGCACCGCCACAGGGCGGTTCGGTGCCTGTCCCGCCAGGAGCTCCCGTACCTCCTGGCGAACCGCCTGGTGGTGACTCTCCCCAGGCCAAAGGTCCGGTCACTGGCAGTGAGGGTCCCGTGGAGCCATCGTCCGAGGCCGATGGTCGGTGACGAGGTGCACCGTTTTTCTCGGGGCGTGTTCCCCAGCGACGCGCACAATGCACGATAAGTTTGTGGTCTACCCGCCACAGTTTGTCGGTTACTGAGAGGACATGAACATGACGAACAGCGATGAGCCGCAAAAGTTTGACATCTATTTGTCCGCCGAGTCGCAAGCAAAAATCGAGGCACTTATTAGCGCCGGTACGGTGGGCTCCACCGCCGAGGCACTATTGCTTGCCGTTGACCTGGGCTTAGACAAACTGGCCGAGCAGTAAGCCGCCTGAGGGGTCCGTCACGGAAACCAGGGGGTCCTGGTTGTTCTGTGGTGAAGAGTTGGTCTCGCGTGCTGAGCCTCCAACAGTGTGGCTTTCCTGAATGGGGCCGGCGAAAGACTCGAGACCATCTGGGCCTGTATGAGGGGCGATTTTCTTGTGGAGAGTGACCCACCCCGTCCTCCTCAACCCGTTATGGGCTTTGCTGTGAGGGACAGTAAATCGGCGGAATTCGTCATCTGCCCGGATACTCTCAGAGAGTGATCAAACTTCTCGGCCTCGTGTCTGTGGCACTGATTGCCCTAGCTGGCTGTGTGGCCGTCCCCGACGAACCAGAACCTGACGTTGTCGAAGTTGTCCCACCACCCCCACCAGAACCGGAGATCGTCGAACCTGAGCCTCCCGGCTTTGACCTCAGCCTGTATTCCATCGACGACCCGAACAGCCTGTGGGTGGTGGTGAACAAGCTGAGGCCGCTCACCCCCATTGACTTTGCGCCCGCAGATCTTGTTGCCCCCAATGTCCCCGCCGCTTTTGATCCACTGATGCGGAAAGAAGCATCGGACGCGCTTGAGCAGATGTATGCGGAGGCTAGTGAAGCCGGTGTTCCTTTCCGGATCCAATCCTCCTACCGCAGTTACACCACCCAGCAGCGGGTGAAAGCAAACAGTGTGTCCCGGCTTGGCCAAGAAGCTTCCGATCAGCGCAGTGCCCGTGCTGGATATTCGGAACACCAAACAGGTCTTGCCGTTGACCTCACCACACCCTCTGGCCGCTGCACACTAGACGCATGTTTTGCGAACACCCCAGAGGGGGAGTGGTTGGCAGCCAACGCCTGGCGGTTTGGGTTCATCCTGCGCTACCTGGAGGGCAGATCAGACATTCACGGGTATGTATTCGAACCGTGGCATTTCCGATACGTGGGACCAGAGTTAGCAGAAGAAATACACCTGCAAGGAAACCCCACCTTGGAAGAACTGTTCGGTTTAGGCCCCGCCCCGACCTATGTGGACGCACCGACAGGCGGGGCACCATCGCCATCAGACCCCGCCCCTGACCCACCAACAGACCAAGCGCCCCTGCCCGGGCGAGACGATGCGGGAGAACCTGACTTTCCGGATGACCCCGACTAAAACGCTCCCCGGCACGCTTCACCTGCCGGGGAGGGGGCTCGTTGGAGTCCTCTACTCGTTAGTGAACACCGTCTGACCGCCGATAATGGTGCGACGAATGGGAATCGCCCCGATGTCCATCGGGTCAACTTTTCGCGGATCGGCGTCTAACACCACCAGGTCTGCTACGGCTCCAGGCCTCACCACACCGGCATTGTCACGGCCCGCCTGGAAGGCAACACCGGAGGTGTATGCGGCAAGAGACTGTTCAACGCTGACACGTTCCTCTGGCATCCACGCCTCTTCATTTTTGCCCATTTGTCTGGTGACGGCCACTTGGATACCGTCGAGCGGGTTGTGTGTGGTGACGGGCCAGTCTGACCCAAACGACAAGACGGCACCCCGGTCAGCGAGTGTTCGTGGTTGGAATTGACGGTGGGTGCGCTCGGGGCCCAGGCGCGGTTCCGTGAGCAGCACTTGCCATTCGTCGAACTTGTGCCAGTAAGGTTCAAAGTTCGCCACAATTCCGAGGTCTGTGAACCGGTCCAAGTCGGCGGGGTCAATGAGTTGTGTGTGTGCGGTGACCCAGCGACGGTCCCGAGGCGGGTTCACCATTGCCGCGTGTTCGATGGCGTCTAGAGCCATTCGCACACCGTGGTCGCCGATGCCGTGGATGTGCGGGGTGAAGCCGCGAGCATCAAACGCTGCAACCGCCTGTTTCATGTCTTCGGGGTCCCAGTTGGGAAGACCCCGGTGAGGGCAGTCGCAGTAGGGCTCCAGCATGGCGCTTGTTCCCGACTCAAACACCCCGTCAGCAAAGAACTTCACAGTGTTTGAGGTCAAAAACCCGTGACCGTCGGCGTTCACCTGGTCGCGCAGGGCAACAAGCCGCTCTAAGTGGTCTGGCCATTCCCACGGTTCCGCCAATTGGGCAAGGTCAACAGCCACATGCATGGCCCCTGCCTGATGGGCAGCCTGCCAGGCTGCCATCATGTCTGGTTCCACCCATGCGTCTTGCACCCAGGTCAACCCGGTGGAGGCAAATGACCGGGTCGCAAAATCGACCGCCTGGTTGATGTTGTCCTGGGGCACAGCCGGCAACAGGTTGTACACCGGCCGCCATGCACCCCATTCGCGAAGCGTGCCGGTGGGATGGCCGTCGCCGTCGAGGACGATTTCACCCCGGTCTGGTTGGGTGAGGCCTTTTTCGTATCCCACCCGGCGCATGGCCTCCGAGTTCACCCACACGGTGTGGTAGTCGGTGGCACGGAGAACGACTGGACGGTCGGGAACTTCGGCATCCAACCAGGACGCATAGAAGATGCCTCCTGGTGCTGTGGTGTGGTCAAAGCCTTCACCTCGCACCCATGGCGCGTCCGGATTGGCCCGGGCCCAGTTGCCCACCTCTGTGGCAATCTCCTGGGGGGTGCTGCCACGGCGAACCGGCGCGAACTGTTCTTCGAGACCGCCGGGGATCGGGTGGGCGTGACCGTCAGCGAAACCGGCGGACACAAACCCGCCAGCGGCGTCGATGACGCCGTCGCAGTCGGCGTTTTTCGCTGTTTGACCGAGCGCCAAAATGCGGTTATCTCTGATCAGCACCGCATCTGTCTCCAGGTAACTGCCATCGGGCAGTCGCTGCCCGGTCCACACGGTGGCGTTGTGAATACGAATGGTGGCCATGGAGCTCTCCTCGGTGAAAAAAGGAATGGGGGTCAAAAGCTGGGGGTGGGGAAGTGGGGTGGGGGCGCTAGGACCCCACCCCACCGGGGGTGTTACCTGCGGAAGTTGGTCCAGACCTGGTCATACAGGTCGATGGCTTCCAGGGAGCAGCCGGGGATGGCTTGCGTCCGTGACAGGAACTGGTCGGGGATGATCACTGCATCATTTGTCCCCAGCTCCGGGTTCATGAATTCACCGGAGCCGATAATGCCGTTGTCGTAGCCGACAAAGTTGGTGGCTTCACCAATGTTTTTCGGATCCATCATCCAGTTGATGAAGATCTTGGCGTTGTCAACGTTTTGTGCACCCTTGGGGACAGCGAAGTGGTCAGACCACAGCGTGATGCCATCTTCGGGGTACAGGTAGACGAGGTTCGGGTTGTCTGCTTGCGCACGGGTGAACGCCCCGTTCCACATCATGTGCATGACCTGTTCACCCGACGCCATACGCCCAATAACACCGTCAGAGTTGATCACTGCAACACCGGGTTTCCACGCGGTGAGCAGGTCGTCGACTTTGACGTAGTCGTTGCGGTCGGTCGAGCAAGGCTCAGCACCGACAGCGCGAAGCGCAGCGTGGACAACCTCGATCTGGTCGTTGAGTGTTCCGATGCGACCGGCCGCCGGGCTTTCGGGGTCAAAGAAGTCAGCCCAGGAAGTGATCTCTCCACCAATGGCGGTCGGGTCATAGGCAATGCCGGTCGTGCCGTACATGTAGGGCACGGTGTAGCGAAGCTCCGGGTCCCAGTACTGGCCACGGAATTCGTCTTTGACGTTGCCGCCGTTGGGGAAGCTGGCCGGGTTGACATCGAGGAGCAGGTCCAACTCGATCATCTGGGCGACCATGTAGTCACCAGGGACGATCACGTCGTAGCTTGCGCCACCAGCTTGCAGTCTGGCCAGCAGTGTTTCGTTGCTGTCGTAGTTGTCCAAGATGACCGTGATGCCGGTTTCTTCTTCGAATTTCCGAAGAACATCCGGGTCAATGTAGTCGGTCCAGTTGTAGAGGCTGACGGTTCCACCGTTGGGCTCGGGGAAATCCCCGGAACCACCAGCAGAACCGCCGGAGTCGCCTCCGGCACACGCGGTGAGCACCATAGCTCCAGCAACACCGAATGCTCCGAGGAGCATTCGGATGTTTCTCTTTTTCTCCATTTACTATCCCTTTCTTCTGGATATGAGGAAGGACACCGTGACAAGGACCACGGTGGCGACAAGTAGAAGGGTCGAGAGGGCGTTGACCCCAGGGGTGATGGCGTTTCGGATCATTCCGAAGATATACACGGGGAGTGTTGTCCCGCCGGGGCCGGCCAAGAAATACGACACGATGAAATCGTCGAGGCTGATGATGAAAGCCAACAGGGCGCCGGCGACAATACCGGGGGCGAGAAGCGGCAGGGTGATGCGCCGGAAAATGGTCCACTCATTAGCGCCGAGGTCCGCCGCCGCCTCATACACGGCCATGTCCACCGACTGCAGGCGTGCCCTAATGGGCAACAGGGCAAAGGGAATACAAAACGCTGTATGGGCAAGGGTGATGGCGGGGATACCCAACTCCAACCCCAGTTGAACAAACAGCGCCAAAGAGCCAATGGCGAAAACAATTTCGGGAATAATCAGCGGAGCTCCAATGAGACCCCAGGCGAAGGTTTTGCCGAGCCTCGCCATCCGCAGAAGACCGATGGCCAACCCCATAGCAAAGATGACCGAGGCGATGGTGGCGACGGTCGCCACCCGAATGGAGTTCCACAGGGCCCGTTGAATATCGCGGTTTTGGAGTACTTCTGTGTACCAGTCGAAAGTAAAACCGGTCCAGACCGTGACCACCCGGTTGGCGTTGAACGAATACCCCACCACAAACAGCAGTGGGATATACAAAAACGCGAACACCAGCATAGACACGAACCAGAAGGTGGGGAAGTTTTTGAGTGCTTCACCGGTCCCACGAGCTTGGGGGCGTCGCTTTGCGCCGGCGGGGGTGACACGGCCGGTTTCTTGGTTATTGATGGTGTCGGTCACAGCAGGTTCTCCAAGCTGCCGGTTTTCTGGCGGTTCACCCGTTTCGACACCGCCACGAATACCAGCAGCGACACCATGGTGATCACCAGCACCATCACGGACAGTGCCGCCCCAAACGGCCAGTTACGGGACGCCCCAAACTGGGCGGCAATCACGTTGGCAATCATCACCGTTTTCCCGCCGCCGAGAAGCTCGGGGGCGAGGAAGGAGCCCAAAGCGGGAATGAACACCAACACCATGCCGGCGATGATGCCGGGTCTGATGGAGGGCAGCACCACGTGGCGCAACACTCGCCACTTTTCCGCTCCCAAGTCGTAGGCGGCTTCGGCGAGACGGAAGTCGAAACGTTCAGCGCTGGCGTAAATCGGCAAAATCATGAACGGCAAAAAGGAGTAGACCAAACCGGTAACGGTGGCGAAGGGGGAGTACAGCATCGGGATGGGGTCAGTGATTAACCCGCCCCACTGCAGCGACGAGTTGATGGGTCCGTTGTTGTTCAAAATGATGATGAACGCGTAGGTGCGAATCAGAAGGCTGGTCCAAAACGGAATGGTGACCAAAAAGATCAGGAGAGTTCTTTTCTCCGGCGGCCGGGTGGCAATCCACATGGCAATGGGGACAGCCAACACCAAACACACAATGGCGGTGATGCCGGCGTAAAGAATCGAGTTGAAGAAGATTTGTAAGTAGGTCGGGTCAAAGGTTCGACCACCGGCCAAGCTTTCCGAATAGAACAGGTCGATGTAAGGCTGGAGGCTGAAGTCCCACCTAACCCCCACACCAAACTGCGCCCTACTCAAAAACGAGTAGATGACAATGATGACCAGCGGGGCTGCGACTAACCCGATGAGGTAGACAAGGCCCGGTGTGGACACCCACCAGGCACCCTGGCCGGCGCGCGCTTGTGGGCGCTTCCTCTTGCGGTGGGCCTTGTGGGCAGCCAGCTGGGTCATTAGTCGGCCACCACTCGTGCTGAGCGCGACTGCAGCACAACGTCGACGACGTCACCTCGGGCTAGTGACGACCCGGCCGCCAGGCTAGAGGATGGTTGGCGCGCAGAAATCCTTGAGCCCTCCACGGTTACTTCGATGTGAAGGTCGCCGCCCACGAAAGTGACTTCCGAGACGGTGCCCGCCCCTGACGGGTTCTTTTCAACGGTGACGTTCTCTGGTCGAACCGCTACAAACACCTCCCCGCTTGTCTCTTTGACAGGGGCAGCCAGTTGGTCTGGTGATAGTTCACCGAGTCCGGGGATGTGAAGACCTCTGGGGGTGGCGGTGGCGGTGAGGACGTTTGCTTCTCCGATAAAGTCCGCCACAAAACGGGTTGTCGGCGCCGCGTATACCTCATAGGGGGCGCCGACTTGGACGATTTTGCCGGCGTTGAACACCGCCACCTGGTCGCCCATTGCCATGGCTTCTTCCTGGTCGTGGGTGACCAGGACAAAGGTGATGGTGGTTTCACGCTGCAGGCGTTTTAGTTCCAGTTGCATCCCGCGGCGCAGTTTCAAGTCAAGGGCGGAGAGTGGTTCGTCCAGGAGGAGAACTTCGGGCTGTTTTGCTAAAGCCCGGGCAAGGGCCACTCGCTGCTGCTGGCCACCAGACAGTTGGGATGGGCGCCTTTTGGCCATGGCTCCCAGTTGCACCATGTCGAGTGCTTCCTGAACTTTCGGGGTGATGTCTTTTTCTGGCACTTTGTCCATTTGTAAGCCGAAGGCGACGTTTTCCTGGACGGTCATGTGGGGGAAGAGAGCGTACGACTGGAAGACGGTATTGACCCGTCTTTTCCAGACGGGGACGTCATCGATGCGTTGTCCGGCTAACGAAATTTCGCCAGAGTCTGGCGATTCCAAGCCGGCAATGCAGCGAAGCAGTGTGGTCTTGCCGCAACCGGACGGGCCGAGCAGGACGGTGAAGGTGCCGTCTTCGACGTCCAGGCTCACATCGTCGAGCGCCCTCACCAGGTCTCCTTCGGGGGTGGGGAAGGTTTTGACAATGTTGCGAATGGTGAGCCCTGAACTCATCGCACCTCCTTGTGCAAGAATCGACACCGGCGGTGGTAATCGACGATGGGTGACAGTATCCTAACAACGTTAGGCAACGGGAGACAAGCACATGTCATCAACTCGTAACATGGGCTCCTCGGCGGTGAGAGTCGGGTTGACACCAGAGCGGATTGCCGAGGCCGCTTTAGACATCCTCGATCATGCCGCAGATGAGACAGCCCTCACTGCCAGAAGCTTGGCGAAGAAACTCGGGGTGAGCGCGCCGTCGCTGTATGCGCATGTGGCGGGGATGGAAGAAATCGTGGACCTTGTCCACGAATCCATCAACGCCACCATTGACATGACGCCACTGGTGGGAAGTTCATCGGAGGAAGATTTTCGGGAAGTGTGTCACCGGTACCGAAACGCCTACCGGGCACATCGGGTCGCCAGCACCATCATCGCTTCACGGTCAGTCAACCGCGAACACGCTCTGCGTGTTTATGAACCCTTAGCCGCCTACCTCGTCGCTCGAGGCATCGAACACCGGCTTGTGATGCCTGTGATGGCGATGCTCGACAACTTGATCATGGGGTCGTCTGTGCAACCCTTCGCTGAGGGGTTCATCGGCGACAGCAGTGAGTATCTCCCCGATAATCCAGCCCTCGCGACAGGTCTCGAATCCACCACCAGGTCAGACATTGACGATGTCGGGTTTGCTATCGGGCTGGATGCTGTGTGTCGAATAATCGACGAGTTGGCCAACTAGCACCACCCCCAAAACCTGCGACCAAAGAACTAAATGCTTTTCACATCATACCCAAGATGAGAAACAATTTCTTTGCACAACTGATGTCGAGTTGTGCAGGAGTTGCCGAGTGGGGGCGGGGAATCTAGCGAATAGAGCGCAACACGGTGACCACTTTGCCCAAAATGGTGGCGTGGTCGCCGAGAATCGGCTCATAGGCGGTGTTTTGCGGGAGAAGCCAGGTGTGACCATCGCGCTGTTTGAAGACTTTGACGGTTGCTTCCTCATCGAGCATGGCGGCAACAATGTCGCCGTTGTCCGCTGTTTGCTGCTGACGCACCACAACAAAGTCGCCATCGCAGATGGCGGCATCCACCATCGAGTCACCGACAACCTTCAACATAAACAGGTCGCCGGAGCCCACCAGCTGGTCGGGGAGTGCCACGATGTCGTCAACCTGCTGGTCGGCAGTAATGGGAACACCGGCAGCAATACGTCCAACGAGAGGAACCATCCGCACCGAATCTGAATTCGGAAGCATCGGGGGAGCGTCTAACTCTTGGGTGAGGCGCTGGATGACCTCAAGAGTTCTTGCCGTGTTGGCGTGACGGCGAATATAGCCGGCACGCTCCAACTGGTTGAGCTGATGAGACACACTCGAGGTCGAAGAGAGTCCGGTGTTGTCACAGATCTCTCGCATGCTCGGTGGCACACCCCTGGAGTCGAGGGAGTGCTCAATGTAGGCCTGAATTTTTTGCTGCACGTCGGTCAACATATGTTCACTGTATCGCACTATCGAACGCTTTTGTGGAACAGGCGTTCGAGTGTGTCGGCCTCAATGTCAGTGGTTGCTGTGAGACTCGCCATTACCGGATGTTGACAAACGTCGCATTCGAACATA
>SKHB01000017.1 GCA_007117135.1 Microbacteriaceae bacterium
CATTTCATACTGCACCTCCCGGCAGATGTGCCAGTGCACGCACGCACGTAGCAGCCGTTTGTATCAGCTCAGTGCGTAGCTCGTCAAGGTCGCCATCTTCGTATACAAGCTGCACTGCCGCCCGGACAGCCTCGCCCGATTCCTCGGCCACTATCGCGGTTGCGTGTATTGGGTCGGCAGGCCACTCCGGATGCAGCGCGGTAGCACGCTGCACCTCGGACCGGATAGATTGGTAAATTAGATCGTGCATAGTCATGACTCTACCTCGTCGAATAGCCCGGGTTGATCGCCACCGGACGCCTCGTCGAGAAACTCGATCTGCTTTTTCCAGTACGCCTCTTTAAGCTCAATGCCGACAAAACGACGTCCGAGCTTGATAGAGCTGTATCCCTCACTGCCGATACCTGCAAACGGCGAAAAAACAATGTCCCTTGGATTTGTCCACATCTGCACCGACCGCTCTACTATGTCAAGTTGCAGCGGGCATATGTGCTTTTCGTCTTCACTTTCTCGTGCCAGCGGCGAGTTTAGAACCCGCGTTTGATTGATTGTCGTCCATACCGGAGACGCCCACTCTTGCCATTGGTCGAGCGGGAAATCCTCTTTCGTGTGAGTCACAGGCTCCCGATCTTCATACTCGTCCGTCCATTTTCGGAAAATCAACATGTACTCTGCAAGGCCTTGACGTGAATGCGTGGAGTCTTTGCGTAGTTGCTTATACAGAAGTCCATGAGCTTTCGTCCGCTGCATTTCAATTACCGGGTCTTTCCATATCGTGATACGGCTATGGTATGACCACCCGCCGCGCTCCATAGAACGGATAAGCTCACCGGGGAAGTCAACAATGCCAGCAGTACCGTCACGCCCTTTATACCGCACGAGGTCTTTACAATGCACAGCGGCTAATCGCCCAGGGATCGTGATTCGCCACAACTCCCCGGCAAGATAATCGTAATGTTCTATAAACTCGTCCATGTCTTTCGTGTTGCCCATATCGCGGTAGCTGTCGGAGTATATATACAAGTTTGCAAACGGCGGGGAAAACACTGAGAAGTGTACCGATTCCGCAGGTAGCCCTTGTATTACTTCTACCGAGTCGCCGCAATAGCTTGCGTAATTGTCTGTTATCTTCTGTCTCGTTACATCCATTTCGCTATCCTCATGCCTTCATTTCGAGGGAAGTCCAGTGCGTACCCTCGTCGTTCCACATCCTCACGCCCGATCTCGTTAATCATACTTGATTTCATGTCAGCGTGTCGACTCATTTTCTCACGCACTATCGCGAGTACGTTCTTTTCAGTCTTTGCAATGACTATGTACACCTCTACCTGTCGTTCTTGCCCGAAGCGGTAGAACCGGCGCACGGCTTGATAGTAGTCCTCGTACGAGTAGGACAGGCCACAAAAAGCTACCTTGTGACAGTGTTGGAAGTTAAGTCCGAAACCAAAAATAGACGGTTTGCTGATCAGCACGCGTATTTCCCCATCAATAAAGTCAAGCGCTGCCCGCTCCTTCTTTTCTGGTTTGTCGCTTCCACGGATCTCTGTCGCGTCCGGTATGGCTTTTCGAAGTTGGTCCGCTTCGTCATTCGTCTCGCACCATACAGCCCACTGATCTGCGTCAGAGTTGACAAGCGCCGATACAGCCTGCACACGGTCGGGAGCGGTTATCCTTTTTTCCCGATGATATCCTGTAGCGCTCATATCGGGATTTCGTATCAGAAATTCGCCGGCCTCTTCAGTCTCGTCTACGTCCACGATTATCTCCCTCTCTATCATCGTCGGGAGTACATACCCCTCTACAGGGTAGCCAATATCGGCAGGTGACTGCATTCCTACTGCCCAGGATGATACCCATCTCCAAAAATCTTCTTTCGCGTGACCCTTCAGCTTGTACGTTCCCATATTCATGGAATCGTTTATAAACCAGATTGCAAGCGCCTCCGAACTGCGCATTACGTCGAGGAAATCTGCGTGGTTTAAAATCTCCATGTGATCGTTCGGCGACGGCGTAGCGGTAGCGCACAGCTTGAATGGTGTAGAGCGAAACTGTGACATGATCTTGTTCTTGGTAACACCGGAGTATGCTTTTAGAATGGACGACTCGTCAAGAACCACGCCGACAAACTGAGATGTGTCAAACTTGTCAAGTCGCTCGTAATTCGTGATATTCACGCCAGTGACTACATCGGACTGCTCTTTGCATATATTAACAGGCACGTCAAACTTGATGCCCTCCCGTACTGTCTGTTGACTTACCGCGAGCGGCGCCACAATGAGTACGTCACCCCTATGGTGGTTGTGCACTTCCCACGCCCATTGCAATTGTATGGCAGTCTTTCCAAGTCCGGTGTCCAGAAAGAGCGCTGCTTTACCCTTTTTCAAAGCCCACCTGCACACTTCTCGTTGCCATTCAAACAACTTCGGATTGTCCACGGTTGCGGTAAATCCGTGGTCGATATGCTCGACAACCTTCCTCTGCAGGAAATCCCTATACTCCATATAACCTCCAACAAAAAAGCCCGCCCCGGTGCGGCAACACACAAGGCGGGCAGAAGTAATGGAGGCCGCGACACTCGTTGCCGCAAGAATCGCGCCCTCATCCATCACGCTA
>SKHB01000092.1 GCA_007117135.1 Microbacteriaceae bacterium
TAATGGGGCTCTTTGCTGTAGTGGGTCAACTCACCATGACCCGTGCCTTTAGCATTGCTCCGCCCTCGCAAGTAGGTGTATTCACCTACAGTTCCGTGCTGTTTGCAGCAGTGTTGGGCTACTTTATTTGGGGTGAAGCCATTACTTGGCACATGCTACTAGGCTCTGCCATTATTATTGCGGCAGGTTACTTAGCCGTGCGGCAAGGCCGCAACAACCTAGCCACAGCGGTAAAAAGCAGCGCCTGAAACTGGCGTACGAATAGCGAACAAGGTAGAATACGTTCCCTTTGAAAATGCGGTGGAAAGAAGAAAAGGTTATGAGTAAGAAAGTATATATCAAAACCTGGGGTTGCCAGATGAACGAATATGATTCAGCCAAAATGGCCGATCTACTTCATGCGCAACTAGGCTACGAGCCAGCGGCAGAAGCCGAAGAGGCCGATTTAATTCTGCTCAACACTTGTTCTATCCGGGAAAAAGCCCAAGAGAAAGTGTTTCATCAATTAGGCCGTTGGAAATTACTCAAACAAGACAAACCCGATCTTATTATCGGCGTTGGTGGCTGCGTGGCTTCGCAAGAAGGCGCGGCTATTCGCCAGCGCGCGCCGTTTGTCGATTTAGTGTTCGGCCCACAAACACTCCACCGCTTGCCCGGTATGCTGAAAGAATTAAGCGAAGGCAGTGATTCTGTTATTGATATTTCTTTCCCTGAAATTGAAAAGTTTGACCGCTTGCCAGATCCAAAAGCCGAAGGCCCCACCGCCTTCGTATCGATTATGGAAGGCTGTAGTAAATACTGTACTTTTTGTGTAGTGCCCTACACCCGTGGTGAAGAAGTAAGCCGCCCGGTAGATGATGTATTGTTTGAAATTGCACAATTAGCCGAGCAAGGTGTGCGGGAAGTGAATTTACTTGGACAAAACGTAAATGCTTACCGTGGCCCGCATCATGATGGCGAAATGTGTAGCTTCGCTGAGTTACTGCATTTAATTGCTGCTATTGATGGTATCGACCGCATTCGCTACACCACTTCCCACCCGGTTGAATTTACCGATGATATTATTGCTGCCTATGAAACCATTCCAGAGTTGGTGAATCATTTGCACTTACCGGTGCAAAGCGGCTCCGATCATATTCTAGCGCTCATGAAACGCGGCCACATGGCAATTGAGTACAAATCACAAATTCGTAAACTGAAGAAAGTTCGCCCCACTATGGCCATGTCTTCTGATTTTATTATTGGTTTTCCAGGTGAAACGGATGCCGATTTCGAAGCCACTATGGATTTAATTCAAGCCATTGATTTTGATTTGAGCTTTAGCTTTATTTACAGCGCAAGGCCGGGAACACCCGCAGCTGATTTGCCAGATGATGTACCAGAATCAGTAAAAAAAGAGCGTTTACAGCTCCTGCAGCAGCGCATTAACCAGCAGGCCCAGCGTCATGCACGGCAAATGCTGCACACCGAGCAACGTATTTTAGTATTAGGCCCCTCGAAAAAGAATCCAATGGAGCTAAGTGGCCGTACCGAAAATAATCGGGTGGTAAACTTTGAAGGGCGCCCAGATATGATTGGTAAATTTGTTGACGTGTATATTACCGAAGCGTTGCCCAACTCATTACGCGGTAACGTAATTCGTGAAGAACACGAGATGGGGCTGCGGGTAGCCATAGCGCCACAGCAAATTTTAGCGCGTAATAGCGAGCAAATTGACAGTTTAGGTGTGGGCCATGTGCAACCCGACACCAGTACAACGGCTAATGCCACAGCCTAGCCCATAACTTTATAACGTTCAGGCGCTCATTATTGGGCGCCTGACGCCTATGAGAGAGAGGATATACTTGAGTTCTGTAACCACCGTTGATTTGTATTTAGAACCCGCCGATAGCCAACGCTTAGCCGGATTGTGCGGCCCATTCAATGACAATTTGCGCCACATTGAGCGACGCATGGGGGTAGAAATTGTCCAAAACAACCACCATTTTCGCATTATCGGCGAACATAGCGTGGTGTTAGCGACCGAAAATATCCTCAAAGACCTATACGTGGAAACAGCCCCTGTGCGCGGCAAGCAGAAGCCGGTAGAACCCAATCAAGTGCATTTAGCTATTCAGGAAAGTGCCGCTCTAGAACAAGAGGCCGGCCCAGAAGATGATCCCATGACCTTAATTAAAACCAAGCGTGGTTTGGTAAAACCCCGCAACGTAAACCAACAAGGTTATGTGCGAGCGATTTTGAATAACGATATCAATTTCGGCATTGGCCCTGCAGGTACAGGTAAAACGTATTTAGCCGTTGCCGCCGCCGTAGATGCGTTAGAGCGCCAAGAAATTCGCCGTATTCTCCTTACCCGCCCGGCAGTTGAGGCCGGTGAAAAACTCGGTTTTTTGCCGGGCGATTTAGCCCAAAAAGTAGACCCTTACCTACGCCCACTTTACGATGCCCTGTTCGAAATGCTGGGTTTTGAAAAGGTAGAAAAGCTGCTTGAGCGCAATATTATTGAAATTGCACCGCTGGCCTATATGCGCGGGCGAACCCTGAATGATGCGTTTATTATTCTTGATGAAAGCCAAAATACCACTACCGAACAAATGAAAATGTTCCTCA
>SKHB01000143.1 GCA_007117135.1 Microbacteriaceae bacterium
CATCCGTGCTCACCCAGGGCCGTCACGCCGACGAAATCAAGTCGATGGGCCGCAGGCCCAGAGCAGTTATTGGCCGTGATCCGCGGGTGTCAGGAGATTTTCTTTCCGCTGCTGTCGCTTCGGGGTTGGCAAGTTCCGGCATTGATGTGCTTGACGCTGGAGTTATTCCCACCCCCGCGATTGCCTATTTGGTGAGAGATGCTGACCTGGATTTTGGTGTGATGGTGTCGGCGTCTCACAACCACGCACCAGATAACGGCATCAAGTTCTTCTCCTATGGCGGGACAAAACTGCCCGATGAAGTAGAAGACCGCATAGAAGCTGCTCTTGGCACCCAACCCCTTGCCCCCACAGGTGCAGGAGTGGGTCGAGTGTCGAGGTTTGCCGACGCGGAAGACCGTTATGCCCTCCACCTTCTCACCACCATTGACACCTCGCTCGCTGGATTGCATGTTGTTCTTGACTGTGCCCATGGTGCGGCCGCCGGAGTATCCCCACGGGTCTTCCGCGACGCTGGGGCTGAAGTCACTGTTTTGGGTGCTGAGCCAGACGGGTTGAACATCAACCAGGGGTGCGGCTCCACACACCTCGACCCCCTTCGTGAAGCGGTTGTTTCCTTAGGCGCTGATTTGGGTATTGCCCACGATGGTGATGCGGACCGTGCGCTGGCTGTTGACCACATGGGCGGCATTATCGACGGTGACCAGATCATGGCCATCCTGGCATTGTCAATGAAAGAGCGCGGGTCGCTTGACGGCAACGGCGTCGTCGCCACGGTCATGAGTAACCTCGGCTTCCACCGCCTCATGGCTCAGCACGGCATTAGTGTTGAGCAGACCAGGGTCGGAGACCGCTACGTACTGGAGAGTCTCGCCGCAACCGGTTTTGGTCTCGGCGGTGAACAGTCTGGACACATCATTATTCCGCGTCACCAAACAACCGGTGACGGGCTGTTGACCGGCCTCATGATTGCACAAGAAGTGGCCCGAACCGGGACCTCATTGCGCGACCTTGCTCACCAGATGACCGTTTTCCCACAGGTTCTTGTCAATGTGTCGGGGGTGGATAAGTCGCGCACCGGCGACGACACCGTTGCCGAGGCGGTCGCCGAAGCAGAAAAAGAGCTGGGGGATAATGGTCGCGTTTTGCTCCGCCCCAGCGGAACCGAACCCCTCATTCGCATCATGGTTGAGGCCGACACTGAAGATCACGCCAACGAGATTGCCACCAGGCTCCAGGCAGTGGTCAAAAAGCAGCTGTCGCTCTAAATTTTTCTGATTGATACTGAGTGGACCCGGTGGTCGGGGCCTTTTCGAAGGATGAGCGATGCTCGAGGTCTGGTGGGCAGGATGTTTTCCTGCAGATTGGGCAAATTGATATCCCTCCACAGGCGTTTCGCTTCGCTACGTGCGTCCTTTTCGCTCAGTTGGGCGTATCGGTGAAAGTAGCTTCGCGGGTCAGCGAAAGCGCCTTTTTGGAGGGTGAGGAAACGCTCCTCATACCAGGAGGCGATATCCGCCGTTCTCGCGTCAACAAAAATGCTGAAATCGAAAAGGTCACTGACGGCAAGTGCTAAGTGGGTGGCGGGAGGTTGAAGGACGTTGAGGCCTTCCAGGATCAAAATATCTGGCGAATCCACCACCTGCTTGGCCTCGACCTCACGGTCGTAAAGCAAATGCGAATATGCGGGAGCTTCCACCCGGGCAACGCCGCTTTTTACTTGAGAAACAAAACGCAACAGCGCTCGCCGGTCGTAGCTTTCTGGGAAACCCTTCTTGTCAAGGATCCCGCGCCGCTCTAACTCGGCAGTGGGCCAGAGGAAGCCGTCTGTAGTGACCAGGGCAACGTTGGGAGTATCCGGATATCTGCCCAGGAGTTCCCGTAGGACCCTGGAGGTTGTCGATTTTCCGACCGCCACACTTCCAGCAATACCAATAACAAATGGCGTGGTGGCGGTCGATGTTCCCAAAAAGTCGTGCGTTGACTGGTGAAGATCTTTTGCCGCCGTCACGTAGAGGCGGAGAAGCTGGCTGAGCGGTTGGTACACCTCGGTGACTTCCGTGGCATCCAACATGTCTCCCATGGAGCGGACCTGGTGCAGCTCGTCGTCAGTCAGAGGCATCGGCGTCGAGGGGGCGAGCCCCGCCCACGCGGACCGGTCGTATTCTTCGAAAGGGCTGCCATTCATGGACGCATCGGAAAGTCCCGCCATACCCTAAACCTAGCGGGCTTGTGACATAGTCTCATCGCCTAGACTCAAGGCCATGTGTGGAATTGTCGGTTATGTCGGCCCAAGCCCCTCACTTGCCGTTTTGGTGGCCGGTTTGACGCGCCTCGAATACCGTGGCTACGACTCCGCTGGCGTCGCAGTGTTGGGCCCCGATGGCCTGGGAGTCGCCAAAAAGGCCGGCAAGTTAGGTGCCCTGGTTGATTTGTTGGACCACAGCCCACTAGCTGACGGGACAACTGGCATTGCTCACACCAGGTGGGCGACCCACGGCGCGCCAACAGACGAAAACGCTCACCCTCATCTTGCCGATTCGGGCAAACTGGCCCTTATTCATAACGGCATCATTGAAAACTATCTGGAACTAAAACACGAGGTTGAGGCTCTCGGGGCGGTGTGTCTCAGCGAAACTGACTCCGAAGTCGCTGCGCACCTTGTGGCGCACCACTATTCGGAATCCGGCAACCTCACCGACGCTCTCCAAAAAACGGTCAACCGGCTAGACGGTGCTTTTACTCTGCTGGTGACCCACCAAGACCACCCGGGAGTTGTTGTCGGAGCTCGACGCAATTCGCCACTGGTGGTCGGTGTCGGCGATGGGGAAAACTTTCTTGCCTCCGATGTGGCGGCGTTTGTTGAACACACGAAAACGGCGTTGTCTATTGACCAAGACCAGATCGTGACCATTACCCCTGATGGTGTGACTGTTCAATCGTTTTCTGGTGAGCCCGTCACCCCCACACCTTTCACCGTCGACTGGGATGCGTCAGCCGCCGAAAAAGGCGGCTGGTCGAGTTTCATGGCCAAAGAAATCTCTGAACAACCGGAAGCAGTCGAGAACACTCTTCGAGGCAGAATTCACCCCGATGGTTCGGTTGACCTGGGGGATGTGAACACGCTGATCGCTGAACACGACACGAAACGTGTCGTGTTTCTCGCGTGTGGGACAGCGGCATACGCGGCGATGATTGGCGCTTACGCGGTCGAAGCGTGGGCGAAAATCCCGGCAACAGTTGAGCTGTCGCACGAATTTCGCTATCGGGAACCCTACCTGGATGGTCACACACTGGTTGTCTCGGTGAGCCAGTCTGGCGAGACAATGGACACTCTCATGGCAGTGAAGTATGCCATCGAGAAGCAGGCAACAACGGTGTCGGTGTGCAACACGCAGGGTGCAACAATTGCCCGGGAGTCGGCTGGTGTCCTGTACACCCATGCCGGCCCTGAAGTTGCCGTCGCCTCCACGAAGGCGTTCACCTCACAGATTGCCGCCATCTACCTACTTGCTCTTGGTCTTGCCCAAAAAACGGGGACACTCAGTGTCGCGGAAAGACAAGAGATAGCCGCAGACTTGCTGCAAGCACCCACTCACATGGCGACAATGCTTCAGTCTGATGAGCGCATCCAAGAGATGGCGCACTGGATGGCAGACACTCGTTCAGTGTTGTATTTGGGGCGGCACGTCGGGTATCCGATTGCGCTCGAGGGGGCGCTCAAGCTCAAGGAGCTTGCCTACATTCATGCCGAAGGCTTTGCCGCCGGAGAACTCAAACACGGCCCCATTGCTCTCATTGAACCGGGACAAATCGTTTTCGTCGTGGTGCCCAGCCCGCGTGAGGCTCCCACCCTGCACAACAAGGTTGTCTCAAACATTCAAGAAATCCGGGCGCGTGGCGCCCGGGTTATCGCCATTGCCGAGAAAGGTGATGCTGCCGTGTTGCCGTTTGCCGATGAAGTAATTGCCATGCCCCCGGCATCCAGCTGGGTGGCACCGCTGTTGGCGGTGATTCCGCTGCACTATTTCGGCATGGAATTAGCGAGTGCGAAGGGTCTCGATATTGATCAACCCAGAAACCTTGCAAAGTCGGTCACAGTCGAATAGGGGCCACAGTGGTCATTGGTATTGGGGTGGATGTGGTGGATGTCGAGCGCTTCGCCAGGGCGCTGGATCGGACACCAGCCCTGAGGAACCGTCTATTTGGTTCTCTTGATGTCGCGCACCTCGGCTCTGGAAGAGCCGAGTCACTGTCGCTGGCTGCCAGGTTTGCGGCAAAAGAAGCCGCCCTCAAAGCTCTTGGAGGAAACATTCCTGACTTTTCCTGGCACGACATCCAAGTGTCTCGCCAACCCGGTCAAGCCCCGACACTGTCGGTCGCTGGTGGAGCGTCTAGCCGGGCAGCAGAAAAGGGAATCACCACTTGGCATTTGTCGATAAGTCACGATGGCCCTGTGGCCATTGCCTTCGTGGTCGCCTCGGGTGGTGATTCCCATGTATGAGTCGATGCGTGAAGCGCGAATATTTCCTTCGGCCATCAGCCACAACGTTGCCGCTCTTCACCGGGCAGCGGGCAGTGAAGAAGCCATGGTTGTGGTGAAAGCTGATGGGTATGGTCACGGCATTGTCACCGCTGCGAGGGCGGGGCTCGATGGCGGTGCAAGCTGGTGCGGGACCGCCGATATCAGTGAAGCCCTCACACTTCGAGACGCGGGAATCACCGTTCCGATCTTGGCGTGGTTGGTTGGCCCGGATTCCCCTGTTGACGCTGCCATCGCCGCGGATGTTGACGTGGGCGTATCCAGCGTTGAACAACTCAACCAGGTGGTGTCGGCGGCATCGGTGAGGAAGCCAGCGACCATTCAGCTGAAGATTGATTCGGGGATGGGCCGTGGGGGCGCGACTGAGGCAGAGTGGGGCCACCTTTTTGCTGAAGCCGCCTCGGCGAGTAATTCTGGCCACGTTCGGGTTCGAGGTATTTTCACCCACTTTGCTCAGACCAGTGCCGACAGCGATAAGACACAAGCCACCGCGTTCGAGACTGCCATCGATGGGGTCCGCCGTGCTGGTTTAGAGCCGGAGGTAATTCATTCGTCGTCTAGTACACCGTCCATTCGAACGCCAGAGTTTGCTCACTCACTGGTTCGATTGGGGGTTTCTGCTTATGGCGTTGCAATGGTTCCCGAGCACCGCAGTGTGGGGCTTCAGCCGGCGATGAGACTGGCGGGCCAAGTCATCCAGGTGAAGAGGCTCCCAGCCGGTCACGGTGTTGGTTACGACCATACCTACACGACAACCACCGACACCGTGACGGCGGTGATTCCCCTGGGCTACGCCGACGGAATTCCCCGCCTTGCGTCTTCGGTGGGCCCCGTCAGTATTGGCGCTCAACGGTTCACCATCGCGGGGAGAGTCTCAATGGACCAGGTGTCTGTTGATGTTGGCGACGCTCATGTTCAGCGAGGTGACTGGGCAGTCTTTTTCGGTGACCCGGGCAACGGTGAACCATCGGTATCAGAGTGGGCAGAGCTCGCATCGACCATTCCTTACGAAATTCTGACCGGTGTGGGATCTCGGGTAAGGCGGGTGACACAGTGAGTGTGATCACCATCGACACATCGGCAGAAATGGAAGCATTTGGTCGCTGGCTTGCGGCACACCTTCGCGACGGTGATGTGGTGGTGTTGACCGGCACGTTGGGGGCGGGCAAGACAACGCTCACCAGGGGATTGGGTGAAGGGCTTGGTGTGTTAACTCCCGTTCAAAGCCCGACCTTTATTGTTGCCCGGGAACACGAGCGAGCACACTCAGATGCACCCCGACTTGTTCACATCGACGCGTATCGTCTCGGGTCTAGCGCTGAACTCGATGACTTAGACATTGACTGGGCTGACAGTATTTCGGTTGTCGAGTGGGGCCGGCCGCATGTGTTGGCTGTCGCCACGTCGTGGCTGGATATCGATATCGCATTAATGGGCGGAGGGGGAGAAGTGCCGGACGAGACAGCTGATGAGGATTTTCCCCGACAGATTACCCTCACTGCTCACAGTGCCACCGGGGTAGTTGATAACAGACTTCAAACCATCGTGGAGGCGGCACATGATTTTGGCCATTGATTCATCGTCAGGAACAAGCGCGGCAGTGGTGTCCGCCGAAGGGCTGACCTTGGCGGAGGCTTCGTCAGATAACCCCCGCGGTCACGCCGAGGTTATCGGGGACCTCATTGCTCAGGTTGTGAATGACGCGAATACTTCCCCCACAGGCCTTCAAGCGGTGGTGATGGGGGTGGGGCCTGGGCCGTTTACTGGCTTGCGGGTCGGAATGGCCGCCGCTCAAGCGGTCGCCTGGGCCCACCAGATTCCCCTCTGGCCGGTGGTCAGTCTCGACGCTGCTGCGTATGGCCGGGAGGGGAAAGTTCTCGTCTGGTCGGATCAGAAGAGACGCGAGCGGGCGTGGGCGGTGTATTCCCTGGAAGACGGCTTGCCCGTTTCCGATCACCTCCCCGTGTTGCACGCTGCGGAAGATTTTTCTGACGTCGAAAAAGCTCACCCGGGCTGTGATGTCTTGGAGGCCAGAAGTGTTAAGGCTGCCGATTTGGCGAGGGTCGCCATAGGGCGTCAAGCGAGAGGGCTCAGTCTCGTCGCGCCCCGGGCGCTCTATTTGCGGGCACCGGATGTGACCCTCGCACCATGACGGTGTCGATGATGCAAGCAACCCTCGGCGATGCTGGGGATATGCACCAGTTAGAGGTTGCTCTGTTTCCGAATGATGCCTGGTCCAGGCAAACCATTGACGCCGAATTGGCTCACCCAGATTCCTATTATCTGGTTCTCAGAGATGACCAGTCGAATGATTTAGTCGGATTCGGCGGTCTTCGAGCGTCACAGGCCCGTGGGGGCCAGGGGGATATTCAGACAATGGCTGTCGCCAGGAACTATCAGGGGCAGGGCCTGGGTTCGCTGCTCCTTGACGGTCTAATGGTGGAGGGGTGGCGGCGCAATGTCGACGAGATTTTTTTGGAGGTTCGGGCAGACAATGAGGTCGCGAAAGGTGTGTATGAACGAGCAGGCTTTCGGGAAATTGCCCGACGCCCGGGCTACTATCAACCTGGCCACATTGATGCGATTGTGATGCAAAAAACCCGAGATGCCAAGGAGCACCGATGAGTGAGCGTGTTCCCGTTGTTGTCGGAATCGAGACCAGCTGTGATGAAACAGGGGTCGGTATTGTCCAGGGAGATACTTTGCTGGCCAATGTGATTGCCTCTTCGATGGACCAGCACGCCCGCTTTGGGGGCGTCGTTCCGGAAGTGGCGGCGCGCGCGCACCTGGAGGCTTTGCCACAGGTGATGGATGACGCTTTGAAGCAGGCCGGCCTTGATCGCGCCGACATTGATGCGGTTGCTGTGACCAGCGGACCAGGTCTTGCCGGCGCCCTGATGGTGGGGGTCGGGTGGGCGAAAGGTTTGGCCCAATCTTTAGACGTTCCCTTTTACGCCGTCAACCACCTAGTGGGACACGTGGGGGTGGAGTTGTTGAGCTCAGAGGGACGCCAACTCGACACCCCCACCGTTGCGCTGCTTGTCTCCGGTGGCCACACATCGCTCCTGTTAGTTCGAGACATTGTCGATGATGTCGAAGGCGTCGGCGATACTATCGACGACGCAGCCGGGGAAGCTTTCGACAAAGTGGGACGCTTGTTGGGTCTTCCCTACCCGGGGGGTCCACAGATTGATCGGGTGGCCAAAGACGGCGACCCGACCCGGTATACGTTTCCTCGCGGATTGACACAGGCGAAAGACCAAGACAAGCATCGGTTCAACTTTTCTTTTTCGGGGCTCAAAACTGCTGTGGCCAGGTGGTGGGAGGCAAACGGCGACCCCACCGATCATCAGATGGTGGCAGATGTGGCGGCGTCTTTCCAGGAAGCCGTCGTTGATGTTTTGGTGACCAAAGCACTTGACGCCTGCGAATATCATGGCGTCCCGCGCCTGGTGTTGGGCGGGGGAGTATCGGCGAACTCGAGGCTTCGCGAGGTTGCACTGGCCAGAGGCGCCGAACGCAATATTGATGTTCGTATTCCTCCGCTTGCTCTGTGCACCGACAACGGGGCGATGATTGCCTCCCTCGCTTCGGAAATGCTACGGCGGGGACGTCCAGCCACATCGATGAGTGTTGCCGCTACGTCAACCCTCTCTCCGTCGGTTACCCAGGCAGGAGTCGATGAGGGCGCGATACACACAGCCCAAAAAAGCACAACCGATCACAGTAACGACTCCGTGTCAGTCACCGATGATGACGTGTCTGCACTCGCGGGCAAGGAAGATACGCTCCGGAAGGTTCGGACACCTTGGACACCACTTTTGTCTCTCCTTTTCGGTGTTCTGGCTGTCGCCCTCAGTCCTGCTTTCGGCCTGGGCATGATTCCAGCGGTCCTGGGAATCATTTCGGGGCATCGGGCGAGGAAGCATCCGAGAGGCCGTGTTCAGTCTGCAATGGGCCTCACGCTGTCTTATTTCGCCCTGGCCGTGTCTATCGCTGTTGCTGTGGTGGTGGCAACTCCCATCATCCGAGCACTGCTTATTTCGGGTGGCTTCCTTCTCCCGTAGTGTTAACAGCGGCGGGCTCCAGCCGCGAGGCAACAAGTGCGACCCGTTTGTCGCCCACACGTGTCAGAATGAGCGTCGCTTGCCTCTCTCCGCGGAGGGGGAGAGATTTTCTGAGTGTCGCCGGGTCAACGTCGATTCCCCGTTTCTTTATTTCCACCGCTCCAATGTTTTGGTCCAGCGCCCATTTCTTGAGACTTCCCATTTTGTAAGGCAGGACGCGGTGAATTCTGAAGCCGGTGGCAAACGGTGTGTGTTGTGGAGTGTCAGCAGTGATGTAGGCAATTGTTGGGTGAACCATTCGGCCGGTGAGGTTTCTCGCAAGGTCGCCGATGAGCCTGGCCCGGATGATTGCCCCATCCGGCTCGTAAAGGTATTCCCCCAGCTCGCCGACTGGTTGGTCAGCCGAGTCTGTTGGGGAGGTGAGTTCGTGGGCCCCTTCGCCCGAAATGACCAACGCCGCGCGTCTAACACCAGGTCTTGCCAGTGCCCCGGTCCACACCACCACCTCAACCGTTTCCCCATCGGCGCTCACCCACTGCCATTCGGCGTGATCGGGCAAAAGGTTGCGGTCGATGCCGGGCGCCAGTTTTATCCCTGAGGGGGTTTTCTCGCTGAGGGTGAACACTTCGGTGAGTGTGGGAGACCACTGGGAGGGGTCATTGAGTATTTTGCCGTTGCTTCGACGGGCGGGATCCAGCCAGATGGCGTCAATGTTGGTGAGGTTCACCCCGAGAGCGTCTCCATGAATCACTCGGGCGTTGTCGAAGGGGGCAAGGTTATACGTGGCAAGGGCGGCGGTAAGCTCATCCTGCTCCACCGCCATCACATTGATGCCGATTGATGCCATGGCCATCGAGTCAACACCCAACCCACACCCCAAATCAGCAACGGTGGTGAGCCCAGTTTTCTGGAAGCGGCCGGCGTGGTGGGCGGCGACCGATAAACGTGTGGCCTGTTCCAGACCTGCCTCGGTAAAGAGCATTCTTTCGGCGAAGGGTCCAAGTTTTGCTCGAGCTTTTCGGCGGAGCCGAACCTGTTCCAGGGCGTGGTGAATCCGAGCTTGCGGGTGACCGGCTTTCTTCAGGCCACTGACCAGTTTCACCATGTCTGGCAGAGTGTCTTGTGCCCCGATTTCGTCTGCCAGCGCGAGGGTGTCTCGGTCCAGAAGAACATGTGCTGGAGGTGTGGTCACTGGTTCATTCTGTCAGGACTCTGATGAAACACGTTTGCACTCAGATTGCGCGAGTGCTAATCGTTTCGGTACAGTTAGTTAGCACTCGACTAGTGAGTGTGCTAAGCCAAGTCCTAGAAAGAGGTCAACCGTGTCGGTCTCCATTA
>SKHB01000044.1 GCA_007117135.1 Microbacteriaceae bacterium
ATTAAAGCACCACATATCTTCTAAAGAGCCACCACCGCGAGTAAGCATTAACGCATCTACTTCATTACGCTGAATGGCTAGCGCTAAGGCACTCCGAATTTGTTGGGCGGCTTGCTTACCCTGTACCTGGGTAGGGTAAATAACTACCTGTAATTGTGGGTCTCTACGCGCCAACACACTTAATACATCACGGATAGCAGCACCGGTGGCAGAGGTAATTACGCCAATTCGGCGAATAGGCTGAGGCAATGGCCGCTTTCGTTCAGTGGCAAAGAGCCCTTCTTGTTGTAGCTTTTCTTTTAATGCAGCAAACTCTTGTTGCAGCAAGCCTTCCCCCGCGGGTTCAATTTTATCCACAATTAACTGGTAATCGCCCCGCGGCTCATACAAGCTAAGCCGGCCACGAACGAGAACTTGTAAGCCATTCGCCACCCGCATGGCAACGCGCGCATTATTGCCGCGAAACATAGCGCAGCGAACTTGTGCTTGTGGATCTTTGAGAGTGAAATACCAGTGGCCAGAATTGGGGGCTGAGAAATTAGAAATTTCTCCCAATAACCATACCGCGCCCCACTGTGTTTCCAGCACACGGCGAACCGCAGCATTTAAGCTAGAAACGGTGAAAATGTGGCGTTCAGCAGAGGAGGTAATGTGCTGCATGGTGAAACTCCTTCCATATAACGGCGCTACGTAGCTTGCTATCATAGCAGAAAAATAGCAGTGCCAAGGCATCTTTAGGGCGAATTCCGCCACGCTTATTGCGCAAAGTGCGTACTTTGCCAGTGGCTTCAACGGGATAATTCGCAAGAACTTGTTTACCTGCGCGGTAATAGTGAGTAAAATCCCGCCGCAACATTGATCTAGTCATTCACCTCTAGCGCGAGATGTTGCCATGCTAAGAATTGCCCAAGAAGCCCTCACGTTTGACGACGTATTATTACTTCCTGCACACTCAACTGTGCTCCCCCATACGGCCGAATTAAGTACCCGCTTAACGCGCTCTATTGCCTTGAATATCCCGCTAGTTTCTGCGGCGATGGATACCGTAACTGAGGCCGATTTAGCGATTGCTTTAGCTCAAGAAGGCGGCATGGGTTTTATTCACAAAAACATGAGCATTAGCGAGCAAGCAGCGCATGTACGAAAAGTGAAGAAATACGAGAGTGGTATTGTTGCTGATCCGGTAACCGTTACCTCTAAAACCACCATCAAACAGGTTAAAGCGTTGGCCGCAGAACATGGTTTTCATGGTTTTCCGGTAGTAGATAACGGCCGTTTGGTGGGGATTGTTACCGGCCGTGATACCCGTTTTGAAGAGGCAAACAACAAAACCGTAGCCGATGTGATGACGCCAGAAGATCGCTTGGTAACGGTGAAAGAAAACACGCCAAGCAAAGAAATCCTTTCGTTGATGCACAAACACCGCATTGAAAAAATCCTTATCGTGAATGACCAGCATGAAATGCGCGGCATGATAACCCTGAAAGATTTCGAAAAAGCAGCCAATAAACCGAATGCTTGTAAAGATGAGCAAGGCCGCCTGCGCGTAGGTGCCGCGGTGGGAGTTGGTGCGGGTACGGAAGAACGTATTGCCGCCTTAGTAGATGCTGGCGTAGATGTAGTGCTTATTGATACATCACATGGCCATTCTGAAGGGGTTTTAGAGCGGGTACGCACTACTCGTAAGCAGTACCCAGAACTAAATATTATTGGTGGCAACGTGGCTACTGCGGAAGGCGCTAAAGCCTTAGCAGATGCGGGTGTTGATGCGGTAAAAGTAGGTATTGGCCCTGGTTCTATTTGTACTACACGAATTGTTACTGGTTGTGGTGTGCCGCAAATCACCGCTATCTCGAATGCCGTTGCTGGTCTTGAAGGGCGCGATATTCCAGTTATTGCCGATGGTGGTATTCGCTTCTCTGGCGATATTGCCAAAGCATTGGTGGCTGGTGCTAGCTGTGTCATGGTAGGGAGCATGTTGGCGGGTACTGAAGAATCGCCGGGTGAAGTAGAGCTATACCAAGGGCGTTACTACAAATCGTACCGCGGGATGGGTTCGCTTGGGGCAATGAACCAAAGCCATGGTTCTTCCGATCGTTACTTCCAATCTTCTAACCAAGCAGAAAAATTGGTGCCAGAAGGAATTGAAGGGCGGGTTGCTTATAAAGGGCCTATCGCCAATATTATTCACCAGCAAATGGGTGGTTTACGGTCGGCGATGGGCCTTACCGGTTCAGCAGATATTGAAACGCTGCGCACTAAGCCACAGTTTATTAAAGTAACGGCGGCTGGTATGGGTGAATCGCACGTGCATGATGTGCAAATTACCAAAGAAGCGCCAAACTACCGCATGGGCTAAGTTGCCTATGTTGAAATAGCCCGATCAGGCTGCTTCCGCGTGAGCCTTGGTGCCAGCGGGAATCGCTCGAGCACATCCATGTGGCGCTATGGCCACGCCATCCATGGCGTGGACATTTCCCGCTGGCATCCAAGGCTCGCGCTCGCGCAACCTAATCGGACCGTTTCAAGAGGCAACGGCTGGTTTGTAGGCTCGAGCCTAAATTGATTAGTGCAGGCTGCAGCTATCACCTTGAATTTATTAGA
>SKHB01000120.1 GCA_007117135.1 Microbacteriaceae bacterium
AAACGCGAGTCGTGGTCGAGGGCTTGGCCGCAGCCGGTGCAATGGCTCATGCCCCCAGTCTACGGACCAAGCCTGAAACGCGAACTTTGGCTCAGCTTTCTAGCACAAGATACATAGCAAGCAGGGTGAAGACGGCGAGGGCAATCCAGCTAGAGACTATTGCTGCGGTCGCCATGCTCGTATCGGCTGCTGGGTTCTGGCGTCGAAGGTCTTGTTTTGCCACGTAACCGATGACTAACCCTGCAAGGGGGAAGAAAAACGCCAGGCCGAGGGCAACTTTTGCTGCGACCGGGGTTTTGGGTCGGGGTGCGACAACTTCTTCTCCCGCTGGGGACAAGACCATTTGCGGCAGTCGAGATGAACGCTTTCCGACCAGGAGAAGGGCGAGTGCGGTCACCCCAATGGGTTCCAAATTATAGGCAGAGCCAAACGCGATGAAATCTATCGGGTCAGACGTGCGCCAGACGAAAATAAATGTGTAGAGCGACGTCAACGGCAGTCTCTCGATTATTTCTTCAAAGCCAGACTGGTTAAAGATGATGCCTTGTAGGGCGATCCATTTGAGCGCCACGGGGATGAGGAAAAAAGCCGCAGTGACGTAGTCGCGAAGAACGGTGAACGCAATGGTTGCACCAAGGGCCAGTGGGCTCAGCAAAGACAGAACGAAGACAAAAAACCACGGGTCGCCGTTTTCTATTTGCCAAGCAATTTCCTCAAACCATCCCTCAATTCCGAATGCGACGGGGAGAGCCAGAGTTCCCAGTAACATCACGCTGGCAATAATGATTGCCACGACATCTCGAGTGGGCATGGGCTGTTTCGCTGGTGCACCCTGCTGGGCAATCGGCATGACCATGTGCTTACCCCTCTTGTCTTCGTGTTTTCTAGAAATTATCACCATACCGGAGGCGTCTGCCTCGGCCGACGCCTCCGGTATGGTGAGTGGGCTGAATTACCAGACATTCCGCCGAGCACTAGGCATGTCCCCGCGCAGACATTAGGGTAAAGAAAACTCATTCTGTGAGACCCCAAGGAGAAAACCATGACGTACCAACAGCCTCAACCCGCTTTCCCGCCGGCAGCGCCGGCCGAGCCAAACTTTTTTGCCGCCCTGTTTGACCTCAGTTTCAAAAACTGGGTAACCCTCCGGATTGCAGGAATTTTATATATTTTGGTCGTTATCCTCGCCGGTTTGGGTATTCTCACCTACTCAATTGGATTGGCCATGTTGGTGGGTGGCTTTTTTGGTTTTCTGATTTTTATTATCGGATTCCCGCTGATTTTCTTTCTCACCACCCTTGGTCTCCGGCTCGCTTTTGAAGGCGCCGTCGCCACTGTGGCGATTGCTAAGAACACCGAAGCGTTGAATAACCGCTAAGTCACCAGCGCAGCAAGAAAGCTACGCCGTTCCAGGAAGGCACCCGTATGCGGTTTTGTCACGAGTGTGGCGCGAACGTTACACAGCAAGCGTCTTTTTGCCCACAGTGTGGCACGACCCTTCCCGCAGTCGACTCCCGACCCGCGGTGGTCACAGAGCCCACCACATCTGTGACCACCGCCAGCATTCCGACCACTCCGGTGACACCCCCCGAAAACGTGACCGCTGTGGCGCCTGTGAGAAAGTCACCGGTGGGCCTTATTGTGGCGATTGCCGTGGCGACACTGATGGTGGTCGGCGGGGGTGTCTGGTTTCTCACCTCATCGAAAACCTACGAGGTCACTGTCGTGGTCGAGGCGTATGACAATCTGACGTTTAGCCGAAGTTGTGTGCCCAATACGTCTGCGGGTAACCCTTCTGCTGACGCCCTCGAGTTCAGTTTCCCGCAGTCGGGGTCTGGGGTGTCGTGGGAGCCCGCCTCGGGGGTGTGGACGAGAACACCGGGCGGGAACTGCCAGTTCGAGGGGTCAGTAAGCGGACCGCGGGGAGCGGAAGAGTTCTCTGCACGTCTCACCACCCGCGAGGGGGGAACGGTGGTGATTGCCAGCAATGCTCGGGTCACCACTGCGCAGGACAAGATTTTTGCCCAAGGCGACGCCACCATTTACGAAACGCTCCGGGGAACACTCGTGTTGGAAGACCAGATTCTTTTTGGGGATTTGGCACTGTGTGTCACCAGAGACGTATTGGAAAATGGTGGCATTTGTGGCCAGTTGGAAATTTTGCCCCCCGCGGAATGTCGCGGGGCAGGACCGTGGGATGACATTGGCCCGGATACTTTCATGTTGGTGTTGTTGCCCGATGGCACAGAACTTGCCCGCGAGAGGCTGGGGCCTGGGAGCGGCGGCCAATCAGGGGAGTGGACTGCCTCCAGCACGAGACGCAACTACTACGAAGCCGACTGTGTGTTCAGCTTTTCCATGCAGGTCCCCCGACACACTGACGGGTATTTGATTGAAACCACCGATCGCGATGGCATTTTCAGCACGCTCCAGGAGATGGATGATGACGGCTGGGTGTTGGATTTGTTCCTCAGGAGGAACTAGGCAACGGCAGCATCTTTCTGATAGCTGTCCAGAAATAGGGAAAAGAGGCAACCAATGTTTTGCGTGAACTGCGGGGCCGGTCAGCAAACCGGACAGTTTTGCTCCA
>SKHB01000135.1 GCA_007117135.1 Microbacteriaceae bacterium
AATTTTATGCACCATGCGATGCATTGCAGAACGTTCAATGGTTTCAGGATACAGGGCTAGGTGTTTTAATAACGTTTCTATTTTTTCTCCCTTTAACGTCGTGTACTCTGTTCGTGTAGGATCGGGTTGAAAGCCTTTAGACTTCGCCTTCTCTAACAAACGACAAATCCGCGCATGGGCGTATTGAACATAGTAAACAGGATTTTCATTGGTTTGTTTTAAAGCAAGATCTAAGTCGAGATCCATGTGTGTGGTTAGGCTGCGCATGGCGAAGAAATAACGGATGGGGTCTACCCCAACGTCTTCGATGAGATCGCGCAACGATAACGCTTTACCACTGCGCTTAGACATTTTAACTTCAACACCGTCTTGAATGACACGAACCATTTGTAAAAGCTCGATTTCTAAAAGATCGGGGGTTTCACCCAGCATGGCTATCGCAGCTTTTAAGCGACCGACATAACCGTGGTGGTCACCGCCTAAAATGTCAATAAGACGGTCGTATCCTCTTTTAATTTTATCATGATGATAGGCGATGTCCGGTGTAATATACGTATAGGACCCGTCCTTTTTAATTAAGACACGATCTTTTTCATCACCAAAGACACTCGTTTTTAACCATAAAGCGTCGTCATCTCGGTAAGTATAGCCTTTCTTTTGCAGTGTTTCGACGGTACTTTCAACGGCCTGACTCTGATACAGACTCTGCTCACTGAAGTAGCGATCAAACGTCACTCGAAACGCCTCTAAATCATTTTTTATCCCTTGCATGAGTGCTTCAACACCGATGTCTTTAAAATACATCAACGGTTTTTTGGTAATATCGGGACCTTCTTTGGCAATCAGTTCCCGCGCTAAGGCTTCGATTTCACTACCATAGTAGCCATCCTCAGGCATGGTAAAGGGTAAGGACAGTTGTTCTTCAATGCGGGCTTTAAGACTGAGCCCTAGATTATCGATTTGATTCCCGGCATCGTTGACATAAAACTCTTTTTCAACCGTGTAGCCGGCTCGCTTCAGTAAACGGGCTAAAGCATCCCCTGCAGCTGCGCCACGGGCATGACCGATGTGCATGGATCCTGTCGGGTTGACACTGACAAACTCTATGAGGATGGTTTCACCCTTGTCTTGACCTTGGCCAAAGTTGGAACCTTCGTTTAAGATGGTGCTTAAGACGCCATAAAGAGTTGCATGCGACAGGCGAACATTGATAAACCCTGGCGGAGCTACGGAGGCTTCCCTTAAGATGGCATCGGGTGTCAAATGTTCCACAATGCGTTGAGCAATCATTAAGGGATTTAGGCGCAACGGTTTGGCCAGTTTCATCGCGACGTTGGTCGCATAATCGCCATGCGTGGGATCCTTGGGAACCGCGAGTTCAACCGTGACGGTGTCTAAAGAAAATTGTTCCTTTACAATGGCTTCAATGCGATGTTGAATGTGCTGTTGTTGAGGATTCATAGCCTAGCTCCTTAAAACTTGAAGGTTATCTGTTCGGTTTTTTGGGGTTTTTGCGGTACTTTCATCCATTTTGCGCTGCGACCGGTTCCTAAAGGACGTATTTTATCCTCGTCACGCAAGCGTTTAAGGGTTCGGTTAATGGTTGAATCAGATACGGTGGGATGTTTTAAGCGAATGTCTTCTTTGGTGAAGACATCGTTTAAGCGCAGAATGGTATTTTCCAAATAATCGGATTTATTATGTTGATGATCGTACGTATAGTTGCGAATCATGTGTTGTGCGGCTTGGTAGCTTTTCGTCGTAATGTCAAGCAAAAACCGATGCAAAGGTATGGCGGTTGACACCCCTTCGCTGTAGTTAACATACGCTTCTTGACGCGCTTTCAAAAACGCTTGTTTTTGCGCAAACAACGCCAGGAAAAAGGCATCGAGGTGAAAACTGCGATAATCGCTTGCAAGCAATAATAAATACAACACCAATAACGCTAAGGTTTCGTTGTGCTTATTGAAGGGCTTCAGCGCGATGAAATCGAGATAAAAATGGGTCGCTGCGTAGCCTTTTTCAAACTGATGTTTATCAATAGCCTTATGGTATAAGACGATGAGTTGTTCTAAATAATCTCGCTTAGAAGCAAACGAGGAGGTCAATAAGTTAATTTCTTTTTTATCTTTAGACGGGGTTCTTATTACTTTAGCGTATTGCCAATCGTCGTTGGGACCGATGTCTTGATAAAGCATTTGTGCGAGTGATGTGATTTCATACAAAATCAATTCAAAATCGTCGATTTCGGAATGCATTTTACGGAAAATCGTCTTGAGTCTGACGCATAACGTCTCATTCCGGTTCCGCGGTTGAATGTCTTTTAGTAAAAGTTGTTTCAGCCGTTGTTCGGGAATTTGAATGTCTAAGTCTTGCAGTAATGCGTACACATCTTCACGGATCGTAGCTTCAATAAATAGCGGTAAATCCTCATTGAGCGTGCTTAAAAAATCATCGTTACGACCAATCAAACTGTAGAGATTTAAATACGATCGAATGATGTCGTTGGGTAGATGCGTTTGATGGATGTTTTCCAAACCAAACATTACATCAATTCCTCATCAAAAAGAGTTTGTTGTTGATTGG
>SKHB01000147.1 GCA_007117135.1 Microbacteriaceae bacterium
AACCGACAACCGACAACCGACAACCGACAACCGACAACCGACAACCGACAACAGTTAACCCAAATTAAAATGAAAACAAAACTATTAACCTTCGTAACACTAGCCTTCATCGGCTTGAGCACCGCCAACGCCCAAGTAGGGATTGGAACAGATACACCAGAAGCCTCTGCCGAATTGGATGTGGAAAGCACCACCAAAGGCTTCTTGCCACCGCGGTTAACCACTACCGAGCGTGGTGATATTACCTCTCCTGCTGTAGGTCTTACCATCTATAACAAAGAGGTAAACTGCCTGCAGTGGTTTAACGGTAGTGGCTGGTACAATGCTTGTGAGGGCAGCGTAGATCTTGTGGGTAGCGGTTTTACCAATGGTTTTGAGGACAATACAACATGTTCCGACAAGGTGATTTCAGTTACTTCTTGTGCTGAAGTATCTGGAGCTACAATAAACAATGATACCGGCACAGTAGATGGCATCGAGTACGACTGGCCAGATGCTACAAGTTATATGGGAGGAACCTCCACAGCAGCTTTAGTAGAAATAGGCGGGCAATGCTGGTTTAAACGCAATTCTACAACACCATCACCATATACAGGAACTAATGATTTTGATGGCTTTTATAACAATGCCACATCAGAACCCGCTTTAGGTGAAGGACGTCTTTACCAATGGAGTGCTGCTATGAATGGTAGTGACGTAGAGCGTGCCCAAGGCGTTTGCCCCACAGGCTGGCACGTGCCAAGTGACTGTGAGTGGATGTATCTAGAAAGCACCTTGGGCATGACCGTTGCGGATCAAGAAATTACTGGTTTTAGAAATTCTGGTACCGTAGGAACGAAACTAAAATCGGGAGGCAGTTCCGGCTTCACTGCCCTGCTTGCCGGCGGCCGCATCGCCAATGGCTCGTTCTTCAATCGTGGTCCCAGCGGCTACTTGTGGTCCTCGTCAGAGACCAGCGCTACCGCTGCTCACGGCCGTCACTTGAACAGCTCTCAGGCAGGCGTGAGCCGCTTCAGCAACACTAAGGCCAACGGCATTTCTGTCCGTTGCCTCAAGGACTAAATTAACGGTGGTTGTTTTTTTATTATTACCATGAAACAAAACAGTGACATTATAAACAGACTATTTCAAGCCTATTTTGACGCAAGAAGAAACAAGCGAAACAAGCATAGCCAGTTGGCTTTTGAGCTACAGCTTGAAAAAAATATTTTTGAACTATAAGATGAAATAGCTACAAAAACATATAAGCCAGGCGGCAGTATTTGTTTTATAGTTGAAGAGCCCGTAAAGCGTGAAGTTTTTGCAGCCGATTTTCGGGATAGGGTAGTGCATCATTTTATATACAATATTCTGAGCCCCTTGGCTGAAAAAGTTTTTCTATATGATGTATATAGTTGCCGAAAAGGAAAAGGAACTCTTTTTGGTGTAAAAAGAGCGTATAGTAAAATGCAAGCAGTAACATCAAACTTTAAAGATAATGCCTATGTGATGAAATTAGATATTGCAGGCTACTTTATGAGTATAAATAAATCAATTTTGTACTCGAAAGTTGAAAAACTAATAGACTATAACGAGCTGCATTTACCAATACAATCTAATTTATTAAAGTATTTGGTTAAAGAGAATATTTTTCATGACCCAACAAACAATTGTCGTTTTCAATCAAACAAAAAATTATGGCGAGGCTTGCCTACAAGCAAATCATTATTTACAGCACAGCCAGATTGCGGTTTGCCTATTGGCAATCTTACATCTCAATTATACGGCAATTTGTATCTAAACGACTTTGATCATTATGTAAAAAAGGAATTAAAAATTAAGTACTATGGCAGGTATGTAGATGATTTTTATTTGATGCATACACAAAAAGAAATATTAATTGAGGCAAAAAATAATATAAAGAACAGACTGCAATTGAATGAACAGTTAACAGTGCATCCAAACAAGATTTATTTACAGAATGTTGCAAAGGGTTTTTCGTTTTTAGGCATTTACATACTTCCACACAGAAGATATGTTGGTAGCCGCATAAAGCAGGGTTTATATCAAACACTATCTGCATTAGTAGAAGCAGAAAACAATGAAAAAAGAACAACACTTATAGAAAAGCACACCTCATACAGAGGTTTTCTAAAACACCACAATTGCAACCGTCTTGAAAAAACAACAGCCTTGCTTTTTGATTATGCCAAAATAAAATCTTTGTACAACTAATGTTCACCATCAAACAAAAAAATGAAACCATTATTTAAATTTACTATTTTTCATAAGAGCAAAAAAAACTACCTTTAGCCCTATAAAAACTCCAAAAACAAAAGCGTAATAAAACCAAAAACAACGAGATGAAAAAAATAAAACCTACATTGAGTAATAGCAATTTTACAGCAACGGTCTTCACTTTCTACTTTCTACTTGCTACTTTTATCTGTGCTGCCCAAGACAGCATAACGATAAGTGGAGAATTACAAAACAATACCCGGTATGCCAAAATGGTAATTCAACAATTTAATGTAGGCAGCTACCCAATAGCGGCAGTAAAAATAGACAAAACCACAGGAGAATTCTCCATC
>SKHB01000158.1 GCA_007117135.1 Microbacteriaceae bacterium
CGGATGCACCGAAATTGCAGTCCTTGAGATATTCTCTGGGTCAGGACGTGCGCACCATTCTCGGAGTAGGTGAGCGTGAACTTGCTAGGTACCTCCGGCGTTTCTTGTTCAATTCGCACGGACCAGCCCTCCGATGTAGCCGCCGATGATGATGCAGACCGCTATCGCGGCTACATAGGTCAGAGCGTTTGTCTCTACGGGTGCAATCATCCAGGCCGCGATAAATGCGAAGTAGGTAACACCAAGCATCACGAACCTCGCTTCTGAATCTCGTTCAGGATGTCCGTCAGGCGTGATACTATTGCCGCGCCGGACCACGCCGTGGTCAAGACAAGAAAAGAAACTCCGGCAAGGATTTCGTGAACTGCGGACTTGCTACCGATGATTGCCAGGACGCCAAAGACGCCAGCGATAAATCCGAGGATGTACAGAAATTCGCGCATGGTGGTTCTCCTGTGTTGTTAAGGGTGAATCCGCATTTGTTGGACTGTTTCCATGATGTCCGGATTCTGTCCGGGAAAACTGGACACAATAGGCAAAATTTTTTTGCCTACTTTGTGGTAGGTTTTTATTGACCAGCCGCGCATGCCGTGGCATGGAACTGCTGGTTTCTGGCTTGGTATTTGCCTTTGACCAAACTCAAGCCGGGTGTTGCAGCATCCGGCTTCAATATTTTTACCTCATACCCGTGTCTCTTCATGCTTCTCCAGGAACAGACGGCAAATACTGCGTTTGTTGTTCTGTTTTCTCCATGCAAATCCCGCTTAATGAACTCAATAATCTCTGAAGTTCTCCCCACCCCGCAAGAAAGTATCGGGCCATTTTCTGACGCGGCATAAGCCTGGACAGTAAGGGCCGGATATATCCATCCATGCTTCTTTCCATCAATTGCAACTGACCTCTTTTCAAACTCTGTGGATGCACCAGAATCCCTGGACATCCTGATTGTGAATGTGTCGAAGGGGTCTCTTGTTATCTGAATCCTCGAAGCGATGCCCCTCATTCCAATGTTATGAACATGCCATCCGTCTATCCCGGCGTTCATATCCAAAATCCTGGCTAGTTCAACGTCTGGTCTCCCCTCCATCTGAAGCAATGACCCACCGCCAAGAATAGGCGATATTAACGGCCAAACCTGCTCATTGAAAAGGCGTGTCGACCATTGCATGTCCGTGAATACAGATTGAGGCATGTTGTCCATAAAAGCTTCGCATTTCATTCGGCAATCCTCCAGTTCTTTTTGGTGTTCTATCCGTCCTACTCCCTACCTACATTGTTCTGATTGCGACCTTCACCAGATCGAATATCCTCAAGACAAACCCGGTCGAGTCCCCGCAACGTCCGCACCTGTGGCAGTGCCAGCAAGACGCAAGCGCGGATGATCTCACTTGCGGACTTGTCCAGGTCGAAAGCCGTCTTGCGTAGCATTTCAGCAAGTTGTTCCTGACATTTGAAAGTGATCGGTATTTGTTCCATTTCATGCTCCGTCACAGGCTTGATCCTCCTGGTTGTTCAGGTTCGCGTCAGCAAACAATTTGATGAGCTTGACCAGTGCTTCACTGGCCTTTTTCCCAGACCGGACATTGAAATAATGCCTAGGCGCAATGCCTAGCTCACGGGCGACCTTTCCGTGGCTTCCGTATTTATCTTTAAGTTTGCCGAAAACTTGCTGGTCAATTTCCATCAAAATCACCTCCTCCGTTTGGCGGTGAAAACATTCTAGGAAATGATTTCCTGAAAGTCAACCTTATTTTTTCCTTTGACATGCTTCCCGCTGAGGTGGATATGGATCTAATGCCAAAATCACCATTCCAGATTGCCGGAGATGCCTTGTCGTCTATCCTCTGCGAGAGGCTTAACGAGGAGTTCCTTAAGTGGCAGGCTGCCAACGGGAACGCCAGCCAGGAAGTTTTCGGCAAGAGATATTTTTCAAGCCTGGGCGACCCTCAGAAAAAAATCAGCAACATAATAAGGGGCAAACAGGGACTTGATATGGCCGACTATTTCACGTTTTGCCGCGCCGTCGGCAAGGAGCCGGTCACATTACTGGCAACCGCTTTGGACAAGCTCCCGGACAGGCTAAAAAAAACGAATCCAGAATCGAACCATGCTCAAGATGGCGCGAAACAGGCTGTGTAGTCTGTGGCAGTTGTCCGCGAAAGGCTGAATTGCGTTTAGTCCAAAGTTCCAAAAAAGCCGCTAAAAAATAGGATGCCCAAGGCCCGCCCACCAGCGGGCTTTTTTTTGTTTCAATCTCAAGGAAAATAATTCCTGAAACGGGTTGACATTCAGGAAATGATTTCCTAGTATGCTTCTCAACGACGCGGCAACCGGCTCACCCACGGGAGACGCCCAACCCGCACGGCCCCGCCTGGACCAGCACAATCAACCCGCACCCGCAACAGCAAGGCCCGCAACGGTCACGCCACGGGAGGGAACGCGGCAAACTGGATGCACACTTAAATTTTAGGAGGCGACGACATGGAACTCGAACGCAACCGCACAAAGAATTTTGACCTGGACTACGCATTCGCGGAACTGGCCTATGAGGCCAATGACCCCGA
>SKHB01000055.1 GCA_007117135.1 Microbacteriaceae bacterium
CGTCATGGGTGGAAAACTGTTGCCCGGCCGGATTGGCGGAATGGCAGACGCGGAGCACTCAAAATGCTTTGTCCGAAAGGGCGTGTGGGTTCAAATCCCACATCCGGCACCAGATTTTTTCGCCCCTTCCCCCCTTGTTGCGGGGCAAAAGGCCCACCTGGTCATGGTCGCTGTGGGGGTCAAATCGTAGTGTGAGAGGTGAAGCATCACGGGTGTGCGGGAAACCCCACATGAGTGGATGTTGACAGGTCTGGCACCAGTAGCGTCAGCACCAGGAACAACCCACCACGGGCTTCCACATCGAACACCGACCGCTCACGGGGAAGATGAGGTAAGACGGCATGACGCTGGGATGTCTCACTACATGGGGGCTGACCCGACGTTCTCGCAGTGCGAATCTTTTGGTCCGCACGCTCCACGCCATCGAGAACGCCGGAGAATCCCATGTCTGACACTCTGCGAATGATGGAAGTGGTGGATTCCCTCGGGCAGGTCACTGACCTGGAGGGGGCCTGCCGGGTGCTTGTAAGTTCTCCCGCACTCGGCAGGCCGTTCCATGCATCGAGCATTTCTCTGGTTGACGACCACGCACACCTCTCAGAGATGGCTCGTTTTAACCTTCCCGGTCTCCCCCAAGACTTTTGGCATTTGCGGCTGTGGGTGGACTCGATGCTCTCGCAGATGATGGTGTCTAGCCAACCTGCTGTTGTCCACCGTGGCCTCTTTCACGCTCTCCATCCAGATGTTCGGCACGATTGGGTGGCCAACCCGTTCGAGTCGATCTGGGTGTTGCCCATTGTGGAACGCGGCGTCCCCTACGGCGCAGCTTTTCTGTTTTCCAAAGATATTGTTGACTCGGTTGACCTTGACGACACTCACCGGGACATGTTGACCACATCCCTCAAGCTTCTCCTCCGAAGCCACGAGTGGCGCCACGGCCTACAACCCTCACAGGCGCATCAGCGAGCAAGCTAGGGTGCTTCCTCTGGACACAGTAAAGCCCCGGCACCGTGCGGCGCCGAGGCTTTACTCTTGGTGTTAGCTCTTAGCCAAGAAGAGGGTCGATGTCGAAGTCAGCGGGCAGGATGACGCTGTCAATGACGTGGATCACACCGTTGGATGCTTCGATGTCCACAGCGGTAACGGTGGCACCGTTCACGGTCACCACCCCATCTTCAGACACCTCAACGGCGATCGTGGAGCCCTCAACTGAGGTCACGGGACCGGTTTCGACCTGCTCGGAGAACACAGCACCGTTCACGACGTGGTAGGTGAGGATCTGGACGAGGGCCTCGCGGTTTTCCTCTTCGAGAAGCGCCTCAAGCACACCCTCGGGGAGGTCAGCGAATGCTGCGTCAGTGGGCGCAAAAACAGTGAAGGGTCCTTCACCGGAGAGCGTGTCCACCAGGTCAGCAGCAATGACAGCGGCAACCAGGGTGCTGAAACCGTCCGTCGCGGATGCGACGTCGACGATTGTGCCGGGGCCTTCTTCTTCGACCGCTTCAGTCTCTTCGACCTCTGGGGTCTCTTCAACGGCAATCTCTGTGGGTTCGTCGATAACCTCTTCGGTGTCGGCGGCGCAACCTGACAGAGCCAGGGCTGCAACGGCGATACCTGCGAGTAGTGATTTCCTCATTATTCTCCTTCATACATTGTGTGCAGGGAAATGGTCGAAGCGTTGTGACTTCGACCACCCCTCAACGTATGAGGCCGGCATGGACAGCGTGTGTGGACACGCCCGGGATTCAATGTGTGAGACGTGGGAGTCTCCTGCATGAAGTCTTGGTGTTGACTGAACGAACAGAGGTTTATTGCCAGGCTGGCGCCGCACCACTGGTTGCGTCACCTAAGACGTGCACACGAATGTCGTTCGTCGAACCGGGGATTCCCGGAGGCGAACCAGAAATCACCACAACCTTGTCGCCCTTTTTCGCCAACTTTTGGCCCAGGAGAACATCGTCAACCTGTTGATACATTTCGTCGGTATGGAAAACGCGGTCGACCAGAAAGCTGGTGATTCCCCAGTTCAGGCACATGCGTCGACGAATTGTTTCCAATGGGGTGAATGCCAACATGGGAATGCCGGAGCGCAGGCGGGACATGCGCCGGGCAGAGTCACCCGACTCGGTGAAAATACACAGAAACTTTGCTTCAACAAACTCGGCAATTTCGACCGCAGCCAACGTCACTGCACCCCCCTGGGTCCGGGGTTTAGACCCCAGCGGCGGAATTCGGGCCAAACCGTACTGCTCGCTGGAGGAGATGATTTGCGCCATCGTTTTGACCGCGTTTACCGGATACTTGCCCACGCTGGTCTCCCCACTGAGCATGACAGCATCGGCCCCGTCCAAAACGGCATTAGCAACATCTGAGGTTTCCGCTCGCGTTGCAATCGGGTTCTCGATCATACTTTCGAGCATTTGGGTGGCAACAATGACGGGTTTCGCCATCCGCCGGGCGCTTTCAATAGCTTCTTTTTGAACAATCGGCACACGCTCTGGTGGCAATTCGACGCCCAGGTCACCGCGAGCAACCATGACGGCGTCGAACGCGTCGATGATCGCATCGAGGTTCTCCATCGCCTGCGGCTTTTCAATTTTCGCCACCACGGGCAAACGAATGCCTTCTTCATCCATAATCTCGTGAACCCGGTCGATGTCCTCAGCGTTTCGAACGAAGCTGAGAGCAATGTAATCAACCCCCAGCTTCAACCCCCAGCGAAGATCCTGCTCATCTTTCTCACTCAGAGCAGGGACGCTCACCGCGACACCGGGAAGATTAATCCCCTTGTTATTCGAGATGATGCCTCCCACCACAACACGGCACACCACATCGGTGTCGGTGGTGGACTCAACCTGAAGGTTGATTCGACCGTCGTCAACTAACAGTGTGTCGCCGGGCTTCACATCCCCCACTAAACCCTTATAGGTGGTTCCCACAATGTCTTGTGAGCCGGGAACCTCACGGACTGTAATGGTGAAAGGATCTCCCGCGGTGAGCAACTGCGGACCATCAGCAAATGTTGCGGTTCGAATCTTTGGTCCCTGTAGGTCAACCAGGATGGCCACCGGCACCCCCGAATCGTCGGCGGCCCGCTTCACGTTTCGATACACCTCTTCGTGGACGTCGTAGCTGCCGTGGCTGAGGTTCATCCGTGCGACGTTCACCCCGGCTTCTAAAAGGGGTCGGATCTGGTCATAACTGGAGGCAGCCGGACCCAGGGTGGCGACAATTTTTGCCCGACGGAGCAGGCCGCTTTCAACGTGAGACAGGGGCATAACTTTCCTTAGGCGACAGACAGGGGACGATCATGGGCAGAAACAGGGAACGGGAGCGCTGTGTCGCCTTCAAGATAGCGGTCAACTTCGGCGGCGACGGCGCGACCCTCCGCAATAGCCCAGACAATGAGTGAGGCTCCCCGACCAGCATCACCAGCAACAAACAGGCCGGGAAGTTCGGTCCGAAAACGTTCGTCTCGGGAAAGGTTGCGTCTCTCGTTAAGACTCAACTCCAACTGTTCACGGAGTTCTTTGTGTTCGGGACCTGAGTAGCCCAGGGAAAGTAAGACCAAGTCAGCGGGGATAGTCTTTTCGGTGCCGGGCTTCGGGAACCGCCCACCGTCTCGGTATTCAGTTTCACAAACAACCAGGCCGGTCACTTCGCCGGCTTGGTTGCCCACAAATTCAACCGTTGAAGCCAAGTATTTCCGTTCTCCGCCTTCTTCATGGGCGGACTGCACTTCGAATAAGACTGGATCGAGTGGCCACGGTTGGTCGGCGGTGCGCTCGGTGGGTGGTTGCTGACCGATCGCGAGGGTGGTGACACTCGCCGCGCCGTGGCGGTGAGCGGTGCCCAGACAGTCTGCGCCGGTGTCACCGCCGCCAAGAATGACAACATGTTTTCCTTCGGCGTGAATTTGACGATTCACCTGGTCGCCGGCCTGAACCCGGTTAGACGGGGTCAAATACTCCATGGCGTGGTGGATGCCCAAAAGGTCCCGCCCGGGGATATCCAATTCTCTGGGTGTGGGAGCACCGGTGGCGATGATGACCGCGTCGTAGCGTTCGCGCAGTTCCGGCCACGTCATGTCCACCCCAATATTCACCCCAGCTCGGAAGCGGGTGCCCTCTGCTTGCATTTGCTGCAACCGTTGGTCAATGTGGTGCTTTTCCATTTTGAAATCGGGTATGCCGTATCGAAGCAGACCCCCGATCCTGTCGTCACGCTCAAAAACCGCAACGGTGTGGCCCACCCGGGTGAGTTGCTGGGCGGCGGCCAAACCCGCAGGCCCACTACCGACCACGGCAACAGTTTTGCCCGTCAAGCGCTCCGGCGGGAGGGGCTGAACCCAACCGTTTTCCCACGCCGTGTCAATAATCGACACCTCCACCTGCTTGATCGTCACCGGCGGTTGGTTAATGCCCAACACGCAAGAAGACTCGCAGGGTGCGGGGCAAAGTCGGCCGGTGAACTCAGGGAAGTTATTTGTTTCATGAAGCCGCTCAATAGCTTCGCGATGTTCGCCTTTTCGAACGTGGTCATTCCACTCGGGAATCAGGTTTCCGAGTGGGCACCCGTGGTGACAAAACGGCACACCGCAGTCCATGCACCTGGCAGCCTGCCGGGACAAGACCTCCGGGTCGCGCGCCCCGTACACTTCCTTCCAGTCGCCGATACGCACTTCGACAGGCCGCCTGGGGGGCAGTTCGCGCTCCGGGTATTTCATAAAGCCTCGAGGGTCAGCCACCAGTCACCTCCAAAATTCTTCCCCACACCACATCGCCATCAGGGTCCAGCCCTTCCTTGAGAGCCTGCTCTCTGGTTCCCAACACGGCGCGATAATCGCGCGGAGTGATTTTCACGAACTGGCCGAAAGAATTTTCTTCATCGTCAAGCAGGCGACTTGCCTGAGGAGACCCCGTGGCCTCAACGTGTTGCCGAAGCAGGTCACGAATAATTTCCCGGTCGCCACTGCCCAGATCGGTCAGTTCCAACTCTCCAGATTGGAGAGCTGCCTGGTTGACGCGCTCTTCCCGCAGTCTCAACACGTAGGCGGTTCCGCCGGACATTCCCGCGCCCAAGTTTCGGCCGGTCTCACCGATAATCACGGCGAGACCCCCGGTCATGTATTCCAGGGCGTGGTCACCCACCCCCTCCACAACGGCAGTCGCACCAGAGTTTCGAACCAGGAACCTCTCCCCCACCACTCCGGAAATAAACAGCGAGCCGGAGGTGGCGCCGTAGCCGATGACGTTACCGGCGATGACGTTGCGCTCCGGTGCAAAAACGCTACCGGCCGGAGGGCGAACAATGATGTGACCACCGCTCAAACCTTTGCCCACATAGTCGTTGGCGTCTCCGGCTAGCCGAAGCGTGATTCCGCCCGGCATGAATGCTCCCAATGATTGCCCGGCAGCACCTTCCAGCGAAATGTCGATCGTTCCGGTGGGGAGGCCATGTTCTCCGTGCCTCTTGGTTACTTCGTGACCCAGCATTGTTCCCACGGCGCGTTCAGTGTTTCTAATCTCCCGGGAGATGGTGACAGGCTCGCCGCTTTCAAGTGCCCGTTCGGCGAGCCGAATAAGCTCATTGTCAAAGTGGTCAGCCAGTTCATGGTCTTGACCTTCCGAGTGTTTCATCGAAATACCGGGGCGGATGTGGTCGGTGGAGAGAAGAGGGCGGAGGTCGAGCCCGTCTGCCTTCCAATGGCTGATGGCTTTGTTGACATCGAGAAGGTGTGCTTGCCCAATCGCTTCATCGAGACTCCTGAAGCCGAGAGACGCAAGGTGTTCACGAACTTCCTCGGCGATGTATTCGAAGAAGGTTTCGACAAATTCGGGTTGGCCGGTGAACCGTTGACGAAGTTCAGGATTCTGGGTGGCGACACCCACCGGGCACGTGTCTAGGTGACACACCCGCATGAGAATGCAGCCAGACACCACCATCGGCGCGGTCGCAAATCCGTATCCTTCAGCGCCCAAAAGAGCCGCAATGAGCACATCCCGACCTGTTTTCATTTGACCGTCGATTTGGAGAGTGACTCGGCCGCGCATGTTGTTCACCATCAGGGTGTGTTGCGCTTCAGCAAGCCCAAGCTCCCACGGTGTCCCGGCGTGTTTCAAAGAGTTGAGCGGGCTCGCACCTGTTCCTCCGTCGTGACCGGAAATGAGAATCACATCAGCTTTTGCTTTCGCGACTCCCGTTGCCACCGCGCCAATACCCGACTGGCTGACCAGCTTCACATGAACACGGGCACCAGTATTTGACCGCTTCAGGTCAAAAATGAGCTGTTTGAGGTCTTCAATGGAATAAATGTCGTGGTGTGGTGGGGGCGAAATCAGCCCCACTCCCGGTGTTCCGTGACGCAGTTGTGCAATCCACGGATACACCTTGTTGGCAGGTAACTGGCCACCTTCACCAGGTTTCGCTCCTTGCGCCATTTTGATTTGCAAATCATCGGCGTTCGTCAAATACAAGCTGGTGACACCAAACCGGCCTGAGGCGACCTGTTTGATGCGGCTTCGACGCTCCGGGTCCAATAAGCGCTCCGGCGATTCACCACCTTCACCGGTGTTGGACGACCCGCCGATCCGGTTCATTGCAACAGCCAACGTTTCATGCATTTCTGGGCTAATGGCGCCCATACTCATTGCCCCCGAGTTGAACCGGCGAATGATTTCTGATGCCGGTTCGACTTCGTCGAGAGGAATGGGTTTTCTTTCTTCCGTTCGCAGGCGGAACAGCCCCCGTAAGGTCATCAGTCGCTCTGCCTGATCGTCGACACTTTTCGTGTATTGGCGGAAAATGTCAAACCGTTTCGCCCGGGTGGAGTGTTGCAATAGGAAAACAGTTTCCGGGTTGAACAGGTGGGGCGGGCCTTCACGGCGCCACTGATATTCACCACCAATTGGCAACCTCTCATGCGGGTTGGCCACCCCGGTTGGGGGGTAGGCAAGCTGGTGTCGAAGGCGGTTTTCCTCTTCAATGATTTCCAGCCCCACGCCACCCAGGATGGAGGTGGTGCTGGTGAAGTAGTAGTCGATGAGGTCTTGGCTGAGACCGACAGCTTCGAACACCTGCGAACCGGCATACGAGGCGACAGTCGAAATACCCATCTTGCTCATAATTTTCAAGACACCCTTACCGAGTGCTTTGATGACGTTTTGGACCGCACTTTCCGGGGTGACCCCGTCGATGGCGCCGTTTCGTGCCAGCTGTTCGACGGTTTCCATGGCCAAGTACGGGTTTATCGCTGAAGCACCAAACGCGATCAATAGGGCAACGTGGTGAACTTCCCGGACGTCCCCCGACTCGACAACCATTCCTACTCGGAGACGCTTCTCTTCCCGAATGAGGTGGTGGTGGATGGCTGACTGCAACAACAGGGTCGGAATGGGGGCGTCGTCTTGGGTGCTGTGACGGTCAGAGAGGATGAGGAACATTGCCCCACGGTCGACAGCGGCCACAGCTTCTTGGCACAGCTCGTCGAGACGTTCCCGTAATCCGTCAACTCCCCGATCCACCGGATACAACCCTTGAAGGGTGTGTGTGGCGGGTTGACCGTCAGGAGTTTTAATGTGCCCGATTTTTGCCAACTCGTCATTGTCGATGACGGGGAAGTCAAGAATGACCTGGTGCACGTGGTCAGCGGACGCGTCCAACAGGTTCCGCTCCGGTCCCACCGCAGCACTCATCGAGGTCACTACTTCCTCGCGGATGGAATCGAGTGGGGGGTTGGTGACTTGTGCGAACTGTTGGCTGAAGTAGTCAAACAGCAGCCGTGGACGGTCCGAAATGGCAGCAATCGGAGTATCGGACCCCATTGCGCCCAGTGGCTCAGCACCTGCTCTGCCCATGGGGGCAAGCAGGACTTTCACTTCCTCATCGGTGTAACCAAACGTTCGTTGGCGTCGCAAAATTGAGGCCGGGGTGGCAATAATGTGTTCGCGTTCGGGCAGGTTTTCCAATTCGATGCGGCCCTGCCTCACCCACTCCCCCCAGGGTTCTTGGTGGGCGAGCTGGAGTTTCAGCTCGTGGTCTTCAATGATCCGCCCTTCCACGGTGTCGGCGAGGAGCATTGACCCTGGACGCAGGCGACCCTTACGGACAACGGTTTGCGGGTCGACATCCAACACCCCAATCTCGGAGCCGAGAATGATGAGGCCGTCGTTGGTCACCACGTAGCGTCCCGGTCGAAGGCCGTTGCGGTCGAGGGTTGCTCCAACGAGAGATCCGTCGGTAAAAACGAGGGCGGCGGGGCCATCCCACGGTTCAATGAGAGACGAGTGGAAGTCGTAAAAGTCGCGGACAGCGGGATCCATGTCGGCCTGGTTTTCCCACGCCTCCGGGACCATCATCATGATGGCGTGAGGCAGGGAACGACCAGAAAGTGTGAGCAGTTCAACAACCTCGTCGAAAGACGCCGAATCTGATCCGCCCTCGGTGACAATTGGATACAGCGGGTTCAAGTCACCCAACAGTTCAGATGACAGTTGCGATTGGCGAGCTCGCATCCAGTTGCGGTTCGCACGAACGGTATTAATTTCCCCGTTGTGAGCAATGAGCCTAAACGGCTGGGCCAGCGGCCACGAGGGGAAAGTGTTGGTCGAATAGCGGGAGTGAACAAGCGCCAGGGTGGAGACAAAACGCTCATCGGAAAGGTCCGGGTAGAAAGGCTCCAGCTGCAACGTGGTGACCATTCCCTTATACACAATGGTCCTGGAGGACAGTGACGGGAAGTAGGAGCCCAGTTCGCGCTCCGCACGTTTGCGCAACCGGAAAGCTGGCCGGTCCAACTCAATTCCTTGCAGACCGTCGCGTGTGACGAAAAGTTGCGAGAACGACGGCATGGTTGACCGTGCGAGGTCGCCGACTTGTTCTGGTCGAACGGGAACATCCCGCCAGCCCAAAACGGTCAACCCTTCTTGCTGCGCAATGGTCTCAATGGCGTGACGTTCTTCCCGAGCCTCGGTCGGGTTCCCCGGCAAAAATGCGCATCCGACCGCGTAGTGGCCCTGCTCGGGCAGGTCGAAGTCGGTGACGGCGCGGAAGAAACGATCCGGTACTTGGGTAATAATGCCCGCTCCGTCACCGGTGCCAGCGTCGGAGCCGACCGCGCCGCGGTGCTCCAAGTTTCGAAGTGCTTGGAGTGCTTTGTGAACAATGTCATGCCCGGGTGTGCCTCGAAGGGTGGCGACCATGGCCAGGCCGCAGGCGTCACGGTCGTGGGCAGGGTTGTACAGGCCACTGGCTGGTGGCTGGGTACTAAAGCGCTGAAAAGGTCCCACGCCTGACATTTTTCACCGTCCTCACGGATCGAGAGCTATCGCTCGTGGGGACAACGCTGGCCCGATTTATGCACGGATACGGGGTTCTCGCTTCACTCCCCGTATTTAGTTAGGGGTCCGAGCGGCCGGTTCATCGCTTGTGGCGGGGGCCTCGGTGTCCGTAAGCGGCTGGTCGTTCTCATCCAGCCAGTAGCGGTCCTCTGATTGTAGCGCAGTTGGGTCTTCCCATTCACGGCCAGGTCGGTAGACCGACGGCTCGTCGCCGGGGTGGCGTCTGGCTTGAACAAAGAAGATAGCCAACCCCAGGGCAATGGCCACCAGGGCTGTCCACTGGTTGGCTCGCAAGCCAAAAATGACTTCGGCGACGTCCAGTCGAATCGTTTCGAGGAAGAATCTGCCCACCCCGTACCAGACGAGATAGAGGCCAAATAAGCGACCCCACTGCAGGTTGAACTTCCTCAGCAGGGCAATAAGCACGAGGGCCCCAAAGAAGTTCCACAGAAGTTCGTAGAGAAAGGTGGGGTGAAAAAGGGTTTCTGGCGGCAACCCTGCCGGAATGGCAGGGTTTGGTGTGTCAATTTGCAAACCCCACGGCAGGTCGGTGGGAGCACCGAAGAGTTCTTGGTTGAAATAGTTCCCCAGTCGCCCAACACCTTGGGCGACCAGCAGTCCCGGCGCGAGTGCGTCAGCGAACGACCAAAAGCGTAGGCCCACAATTCGCGCACCGATCCACGCTCCAATGGCGCCACCCATCAGCGCGCCAAAAATCGCCAGGCCACCCTCCCACACATAGAAGATTCGCCAAATATTTGCTCCGGGGAAAAAATAGTCGCTCGGGTGTGTAGCGACGTGAAAGAGGCGCCCCCCCAAAATACCCAGTGGCACCGCATACAGGGCAACATCAATGACAACCCATTTTTCTGCTCCCCGGGTGGTGAGCCGGTGGTTGACAATAAAAATGGCAAAAATGATGCCCAACAGGATGGCCAACGCGTAAGCGTTGACGACGAGGTTGAAACCAAACCAGTCGAGCCCCAGATCGCGAAGCCAAGCGCCCAGGTTGAAGGAACGCCACTCGCGGGGCGGGCTGGGAATCCCAGCAGGAATGGTGGTCATTATTCTCCCTTCACGACGGCAACCCCATCAGCGTAGTTGGCTGGTTAGGGTGCTGTCACCTTGGTGGCGGCGGCAAGCTCTCTCGCCAGTTGCCGCACGGCGACTACTCCCCCGGTTTCCAGCGCGTTGACCAGTGCTGAGCCGACGATTGCTCCGTCTGCGTAAGCCAACACTTGGGCGACGTGTTCGGGCTGGGAAATACCAATTCCCACACACGCCGAGTCACACCCTTGGGCGCGGAGCCTCTCAACGAGCCCTCTGGCTGCTTGGTCAACATCGTCCCGCGTTCCAGTGATTCCCATGGTGGACACGGTGTAGACGAAACCTTTGGTGTGTGTGATGACGGAGCGAAGACGTTCGTCGGATGACGACGGCGCGGCAAGAAATACTCGCTCCAAGCCGTGGCTGTCGGACGCCTCTAACCACGGTTGCGCTTCGTCGGGGATGAGGTCAGGGGTGATCATCCCTGCACCGCCTGCTGCTACCAGGTCGGTCGCGAACCTGTCGACCCCGTATTGCAGCACCGGGTTCCAGTACGTCATCACCAACACGGGGGCGGAAACACGTGCGGTGATGGCGGCGACTGCTTCAAAAACGTGTCGAAGTCGGAAGCCGTTTTCGAGGGCTTTTCCGGTGGCTTGTTGGATGACGGGACCGTCCATGACCGGGTCGGAGTACGGAACGCCCAGTTCCAAAATGTCAACACCTTCTTCCACGAGGGCAACAGCAGCCTCAATGGATTCTTCAAGTGTGGGGAACCCGATGGGCAAGTACCCAATCAACGCTCCACGTCCGTCGGACTTCGCTTGTGTGATGGTGTCGTGAACGGTGCTGCGGCTCATGCGGTGGGGTCCTGCAGCGAGAAGTAGCGGGTGACCGTCTCCATGTCTTTGTCGCCTCGTCCGCTCAGTGATACCAAAATGTTGGCGTCAGGTCCCAACTCTTTGCCGAGCCTTTCGGTTCCAGCAAGCCCGTGAGCAGTTTCGATGGCGGCGATGATTCCCTCGGTTTCGGCTAACCGTCGCAGAGATTGCATGGCTTCGTCGTCGGTGACCGCCTCATACCGGCCGCGACCAATATCGGCCAACCACGCGTGTTCTGGCCCAATACCTGGGTAGTCGAGCCCGGCTGATATCGAGTGCGATTCGACGGTTTGGCCGTCTTCGTCCTGCAAGACCAATGATTTGGCGCCATGCAGAACACCGGGCCGCCCCTTGCTGATGGTGGCGGCGTGATGGGGTGTGGTGATGCCATCTCCGCCGGCCTCATAGCCGGCGAGAACAACGTCGGGATCATCCAAGAATGCGTGGAAAATGCCCATTGCGTTGGAGCCGCCCCCAACACAGGCGGTCACCGCGTCTGGTAGCCGACCTGTCAATTCCAGCATTTGCTCCCGTGCTTCCACGCCAATAATTGAGTGAAAGTCTCGAACCATGACGGGGAAAGGGTGCGGGCCCGCGACCGTGCCGAGCAGGTAGTGGGTGTCGGCCACATTGGTCACCCAGTCCCGCATGGCTTCGTTGATAGCGTCTTTCAGGGTTTTCGACCCGCTGGTCACCGCGACAACTTCAGCGCCGAGAAGCCTCATCCGGGCAACGTTCAAGGCTTGACGCTCTGTGTCGACCTGGCCCATATAGACAACACAGTCCATGCCCATGAGCGCCGCTGCGGTCGCCGTTGCAACACCGTGCTGACCAGCACCGGTCTCCGCGATCAGTCGAGATTTGCCAATTCTTTTGGCCAACAGTGCTTGTCCGATAACGTTGTTGATTTTGTGGGAACCGGTGTGGTTCAGGTCTTCTCGCTTCAAGAAAATTCGCGCGCCACCGCAGTGTTCTGAGTAGCGTTTTGCTTCAGTGATGAGGGAGGGCCGACCGGAGTAGGTGCGGTGAAGGTCGAGCAATTCCTGCTGAAAAACGGGGTCAGTTTTTGCGGCCATATACGCGGCATCAAGCTCATCGAGGGCAGCGATCAGCGATTCGGGGACAAACCGCCCACCGAATTGCCCGAAGTAGGGTCCCTGTTCACTGCGCAGCGCTGTTGTCATGCCTCACTGAACTCCTTGACTCGATCCCGGGGGGAACCTCCGGTTACCAGGGTTTCGCCGACCAGCACGCAGTCTGCGCCCCCAGTACGATAGTGGCGCACATCGTCCACAGATGCCACCGCGGACTCGGCAACCTTCAGGACATTTGCAGGAATAAGGGCAGAAAGGCGACCAAAGAGGTCACGGTCGAGCTCAAAGGTGGCCAGATTGCGGGCATTAATTCCGATAATGTCCGCCCCCAATGCCACTGCCCGTTCGGTTTCGTCGCGAGTGTGGGCTTCGACGAGGACGGCCATGTTCCACGACCGGGCAAGGGCCAATAGTCGCGTCGCCTCATCGTCGGTCAAACACGCCATGATCAACAGGACAATATCCGCGCCGTTGGCCCGAGCTTCGACCACTTGATAGTCGGTGGTGATGAAGTCTTTGCGTAATACCGGGATGGACACTGCCTGGCTAACGGCCTGCAGGTCGGCGAGGGATCCAAGAAACTGGCGTTCTTCTGTCAACACGCTGATGGCCACAGCGCCACCTGATTCGTACTCTGTGGCGAGTGCGACCGGGTCCGGGATGTCGGCAAGTGGGCCTTTTGAGGGGCTGGCCCGTTTCACTTCCGCAATAACACCAACACCATTTTTGTTCACCGTGTGTTTCCCAAAGGGTTTCACAGGTGGTGCGGCGACCGCGCGCTTTGCAATGAGGTCGAAGGGAATGACTGCTTCCCGGGCGGCGGCATCTTCGCGGGCGCCAGCAACGAGCCCATCAAGCACTTAGTGTCCCTTGGGTTGATATTTCGGCCCTTTAGCACCCCAGCCGGCTGCAGAGAGGGCGAAACCGGCCACCCAACCCAGCGCGGTAACAACCCCTGACGCGACAACCAACCCCCACATTTCGAGAAACAAGAAAACTGTTCCCAGGGTCAGCCCAATGGTCATGATGGTCACGGCAACCCACGCAGCGGGTGAGTGTCCATGTCCAGGGTCAACGAGGTTGTTCATTACAGTCCTTCCGGGTTGCTTGAACCATTCTAGCGGTCTGTGGGATCTCCGCCGTCCGACATTTCATCCCACGGGTGTTGGTCGGTGGAGCCACTGGGGCGATCAAACCGGGACACCGTGTGCTTTCTCTCCCGCCATATCGTGAGACCCAGCAGGGCGGACAACACAAAGGCTCCCACCCCCACCACAGACACGCCGGTGGGGAAGGGCGCCGTGGTGACCTGGCCCACCAGTTCGTTGATGGTGTCCGCGCCCGATAACCCGGTCAGTTGGGTGATTTGTGGCCTGGCGGCACTGATTGCACCCGCCAAAGCGGCAAGGGTCGCCCAGAGGGCTCCCAGGGCACTCACCGCTTGAACAATGACAGCCGCCACATGGGCGCCTCGGTAAACCAGCAGTGACAGGGCGTGAGCAGCGGCGGTGACAAGGAGCAAACTGAGCGCCAAGGGTGCTTGATCATTTCCTGTCAGCGTGATGGTTTGACCGGTGGTGAGAGTGATGTTCGACCACGGTTGGCCAAAACCAACCAGCAGGGCTATGACCGCAATTGCGCCGAGAACATGCCGCAGGGTGAGACGTTTTTTGGCTGCGTCAGTCATGGTGATCGAGGTGGTTGGCGGCCAACACCGCACGCAGCGGTGCTGCTGCTTTGTGCTGGGTTTCTTGGTATTCGAGGTGGTTCACAGAATCGGCGACGATACCGGCTCCAGCTTGGACGGTGGCAACGTTGCCCGATAGCCAGACCGTCCTAATGGCTATGGCCAGGTCGGTGTCACCGTTGTGGCCAAAGTAACCGACAACACCGCCGTAAATGCCACGCTGATGCGGCTCCACATCGTCGATGATGCTCAAAGCTCTCGGTTTGGGCGCTCCACTCAAAGTGCCCGCGGGGAAAGTCGCCCGAAACACGTCAATGGGTCCCACATCTTCCCGCAGAGTGCCTTCAACGCTGCTGACCAGGTGCATGATGTGGGAGAAACGCTCCACTTCCATGAACTGCGTCACATCGACACTTCCCGCTTCACACACTTTCGATAAGTCGTTTCTGGCCAAATCGACGAGCATCAAATGTTCTGCTTGCTCTTTCTTGTCGGCCAACAGTTCGTCGGCGATGGCCTGGTCGGCGTCCGGGGTTTTCCCGCGAGGCCTTGAGCCTGCAATGGGGTGTGAATACGCTCGGCCCTGTTTCACCGTCACAAGCGCTTCGGGTGACGAGCCCACCACCTGATACGCCTCACCACCAGCACCTTCACATTCCAGCAAATACATATACGGGCTGGGGTTCAAAGACCTCAACACTCGATAAACCTCGAGGGGTGTTGCGGTGAGCTCTGCGTCGAATCTTTGCGACACCACCACTTGAAAAACATCACCGTCGGTAATGTGCTGTTTGGCCTGATCCACCATCGCAAAAAAGGCGTCTGGGGTCATATTTGCTGGAACCGCGATGGTCTCCGGGTCTTTCCTCACAGACAGTAGTGGCGACGTGGGGGCGACCAGGCGCTCCTGCATCGAATCTAAGCGCGCAACGGCATTCTCATAGTCGGCACTGGTGGGTGCATCGATGCTGTGAACAAGGGTCGCGAGGGTAACTTCGGAGGAGTGATGGTCGAAAATGACCAGGTCTCTGACGAGTGCCATCGACAGCCAAGGAACCTCATGAATCGCCTCTGGCTGGTGGGGCAGGTTTTCGATGTGCCTCACCGCCTCCCAGCCGATATACCCCACCAGACCGCCGGGAAACGGCAGGGAGGGTCCAGTCTGGGGGGTCTCCCAGCGGTGAAGCAAAGCAGACACGGCGTCCAATGGCTTTCCTGGAATGTTCCCCCCGAAACACTGCTCCACGCTCATGTCAGTGGATAACCAGGCGGACTGGTTGTTGCGTTCAGTGAGAACCCCCCAACATGACGCTCCGATGAACGAAAACCTCGACCACGTGCCGGCCTGGTCGGCGGACTCCAATAAAAACGAGCCAGGCCCCTGCCCAAATTTCCGATACAAACCCATCGGTGTTTCACTGTCGGCAAACAGCGTTCTCGATACGGCGATGACGGGGCCGTGGCTGTGGGCAGCGAAGAACTCTTCTTTCGTGGTGGTCACTGTGGCCCTCCCCCGCTAAAACAGGTGTCCTGACCAGTGTGGCAACTGGGACCTTTTTGGTCGACCTGTAACAACACCACATCACCGTCACAGTCAACATGCAACGACCGGGCCACCTGGGTGTTGCCGCTGGTGTCACCCTTCCGCCAATATTCCTGGCGGGAACGGGAAAAATAGGTCACCCGCCCCTCGTGGAGGGTGCGGTTGATGGCTTCCGCATCCGCCCACGCCAACATCAACACTTGCCTGGTTGTGGCATCCTGTGCGATGACTGGGATAAGCCCCTGATCGTTGTATCGGATGCGAGACACGTCGCTGGCGTTCGCAGACACGACCCAGTTGTTGCTCACCTGACCACCACCCCCGCGGCTCGAAGAGAATCTTTTACTTCACTAATTGTGTGCTGATGGGTATGAAAAATCGAGGCGGCCAGCACAGCGTCTGCTCCCGATGCGACAGCCGCAGGGAAATGGTCAGGTGATCCCGCACCGCCAGAGGCAATCAGTGGCACGTTGACGTGAGCTCGAACTGCTTCAATCATTGCCACATCAAACCCGTCTTTTGTGCCATCGGCATCAATCGAGTTGAGGAGCACCTCCCCCGCGCCCCGTGACACCGCTTCCACCGCCCAGGCCAAACCGTCCCGGTCTGTTGTGGTGCGACCACCGTGGGTAGTCACCACAAAACCGGAGGGCTGAGCGGCGTCCCGTTTGACATCTAAGGAGATCACCAACACTTGAGAACCAAAATGTGCGGCGATCTGGTCGAGGAGGTCCGGCTCGGCCAGGGCTGCGGAGTTGACGCTGATTTTGTCCGCGCCGTGTTCTAACAGTCTGCCCACATCGTCAACAGACCGAACACCTCCGCCAACTGTCAGGGGAATGAACAGCGTTTCTGCCGTGTTTTTGACGACGTCAAACATGGTGCTGCGGTCGTCAACCGTCGCGGTGACGTCCAAAAATGTCACTTCATCAGCGCCCTGTTCGCCGTAACGGTGGGCGAGCTCAACCGGGTCACCCTGGTCGGTGAGGTCTTGAAAATTGACACCCTTGACAACCCGTCCGGCGTCAACATCCAGACAGGGAATTACTCGGACGGCAACGGTCACTAGATTCTGGCCGCGTGAATGGATGAAACAAGGATCGCTCGGGCTCCCAAACGGTAAAGGTCATCCATGGCGCGGTGAGCTTCGTCTCGCTTCACCATTACCCGCACGGCCACCCATTCGGGGTCCCTCAGGGGGCTCACCGTTGGCGACTCGAGCCCCGGTGTGATTGCTGAGGCCTGTTCGATGAGGTGGTGGGGCAGGTCATAGTCAATCAACACAAACTGCCTCGCCACTAACACTCCCTGCAGCCGCGCCGACAGGGTGTCTAGACCTTCCACGTCGCCTTCGCGGGCGATGAGGACAGCCTCTGACTCCAGGATGACCGGTCCGAAAACGGAGAGGCCTTGGGCGGCAAGTGTTTGCCCGGTGGACACGACGTCAGCGACAGCGTCGGCGACGCCCAACCGGACAGCGGACTCAACGGCACCGTCGAGGCGAACAATCTGGGCCGTCACCCCGTGAGTGGCAAGAAATTTTTCCACCAACACGGGGTAGCTGGTGGCTACCCGGCGGCCCGCGAGGTGTTCGAGCTCGGTAATGTCGCCTGGTCCGGCAAAGCGGAACGTCGAGTGCCCAAAATCGAGGGTTTTTGTCTCTATCGCAGGTGAGGCAGAATCCACCAGCAGGTCCCGACCAGTAATCCCCACATCGAGTGCGCCGGAACCCACGTAGGTGGCGATATCGCGGGGACGCAAATAGTAAAACTCGACATTATTGGCCGGGTCGGGGACGCTCAAAGATCGCGGGTCCCTGCGACCGGCATACCCCGCTTCTGTGAGCATGGTGACGGACGCCTCAGAAAGCGTCCCTTTGTTCGGGACGGCAACTTTCAATGGTTGTGGAGTGTTCATAGTGTTTTGTACACGTCCTCGGGGGTGACCCCTCGTGCAAGCATTAACACCTGCAGGTGATAGATCAGCTGGGAAATCTCTTCAGCGAGCTCTTCGGGGGTTTCGTGTTCAGCCGCCATCCACACTTCGGAGGCCTCTTCAACAATTTTTTTGCCAATCGCGTGAACACCGGCATCCACCAGGGCAACCGTGTTGGAGCCCTCCGGTCGGTGAGCAATGGTGGCGCGGAGCTCGGAATAGAGCTGGTCGAAGCTTTTCACCACTCCAGGCTACCGCCTGGAGTGGTGGCAGTTAGCCGACAGACACCAAGTCAATAACAAAGACGAGAGTCTTCCCGGACAGCGGGTGTCCGCCACCAGCCGGCCCGTAAGCCAAATGTGGGGGGCAGACCAGTTGGCGCCTTCCACCCACCTTCATCCCGGGAATACCGTCACGCCATGCCTGAATCAAATTATTGAGCGGGAAACGGATGGTATCTCCCCTGGACCACGAGCTGTCGAACTCTTCCCCGGTCTCGTAATCAACACCCAGGTAGTGAACTTCAACATTTCCGCCAGCAACAGCTTCACTCCCCTCACCGACAATGAGTTCCGTGATTTCCAACTCGCCGGGTGGCGGCCCCTGAGGTGGGTCGATTTCTGGTTTCGTGCGCATATGTCCTCCTTAGGACGGTTGGCCTGACTGTGCAGCGTGGCGGAGTTCGGCGATCGCATCCTCGGGGGTGATTCCCGGGCGAAAAACGGCGGACCCGGCGACAAACGTGTTGGCACCGTGGGTGGCCGCTTGGGCGATAGTGTCCAGTGAAATGCCCCCGTCGACCTGAATCCACAGCGTCGGGTTAGTGGTGTGGGCCGCGGCGGCAACAGTCTCCAGTTTGGGCATCATGTCAACCATGAACGACTGGCCGCCAAACCCCGGTTCAACTGTCATCACCAAAAACTGTTCGATATGTGGAATGAGGTCGAGGTAGGGCTCGACCGGTGTTCCGGGTTTTACCGAAATTCCCGCCTTAGCGCCCGCCGTGTGAATCGCGTCGATAACAGCGCGAGGGTTGTCCGCCGCCTCCACATGGAAGGTCACACACTCTGCCCCAGTGGCGGCGTAGTCGGGCGCCCACCGCAGTGGATCGTTGATCATCAAGTGAACATCCAGAGGGACGGGAGAAGTGTCCTGGATGCGTTGTGTCATTTGTTGGCCGAAGGTGAGGTTTGGCACAAAATGGTTGTCCATGATGTCCACGTGGACAGCGTCTGCGGTGGCGATGGTGTGAAGGTCGCGTTCCATGTTGACGAAGTCAGCTGACAGCACGCTGGGGTTTATCCGAAACACCCCACCACCCTACCGGTCTCGCCGGATTGCCTGGATGAACATGGCATCAGTGTGGTGGCGATGTGGCCACAACTGCACGGCGGTCCCCCGCCGGTGTCCATCCATCACACGGTTACTGACCGCCTCCATAATGGCGGGCGTGTCAAGCATGGTCACCGGGTAGGACGACGCAAGCCAGGCCATTTGGTTGGTGGTTTCTGCCACAACGGGTGAACAGGTGACGTATACGATGATGCCGCCCTCTTTCGTGTGGCCGACAGCTTCGGAGAGAAGTTTTCGTTGCAGTGCGACGAGTGCATCAAGGTCAGCAGCGCTTTTCCGCCACCTGGACTCTGGCCGTCGCCGAAGCGCTCCGAGGCCGGTGCAGGGGGCGTCGAGAAGTATCCGGTCATAGGTGACTTGCTCTGCGGCCATGGTGTCACCGGCGTCACCGGTGACCACTCTGGGGGGTGTTGGGAGGTGGGCAAACGGTGCCAATGCTTGTCTGACCAGGTCGGCTCGATGCGGCGCCTTTTCCATGGCTGTGAGTGATGAGCCCGTTGGTTGGAGCAGAGCCTGCAGGAGCGCAGACTTTCCACCGGGGCCACTGCACATGTCCGCTACAGCGAGTGGCCTCTCTATGGGCTCCGCCAAGGTGACGACGAGGGCAGCAAGTTGGGAGCCTTCGTCTTGGACCCGGGCTAGACCTTCGCGAACGCGCTTGTCTGTGCCGGGGCTTCCCTCCCCCTGGTAGACACCGTATGGGGAGTAAGGGGTGGGTGTTTCGGTGGGTTTCTTCGTCGCCAGCCCCGGCAGCATCACGAGGGTGGGGGTCGCGGGGTCGTTGTGTGCGTCGAGCAGGGCAACCAGCTCACTGTCACTGCCTGCGGGTTCTGAGTCGGCAAGGGCTTCTTCCAGCAGCCTCACTATCCATGCCGGGTGCGCGTGGCGGAGGCCTTGTTCTTCAGCCGGGTCGTCAACTCTTTCCGTGATGAGGTCAAGCCACGTGGGGAGGTCGTGTGCGGTGACTTTTCGCATAACCGCGTTGACGAGGCCACTTGCCGGGTGGTGCCCCACCTTTTTGCACAGCTTTACTGATTCATTTACTGCAGCGTGGCTGGGAGTGCGCATCCACAACCACTGAAAAGTACCTAACTGGAGTACCCACCACACGCCACTGTCGAGGAGGGATCGCTCCCTGCCGGAAGCTTTTTCGATGATGGCGTCGATGGTTCCGGCGTGACGCAACGTTCCATAGGCCAAATGGGTGGCGAACGCTTTTTCCTCCCGAGACAGCGTGGATTGGCCAAGAATGTCGTCCCACGCGAGGTTTGCGTAGGCTCCATCGCTAAAAACTCGGCGGCACAGCTCCCAGGCAAGACCCCGCGGGCTCGCAACACTAGTCATCGATGTGGATCTCCCTGGTGACACCCCGCCACCAATCAGCAGCGGGCATCGCCCGCTTGCCTGTCGGTATAACGGTGTGGAGTAGCAGCACTCCCCCGGTAAGCGACAGGCCAACGCCCTGTGCGGTGCTGTGGATGGTGCCCACGGGTGCCGTGGAGGGGTGGTGAACAGCTGTGGCCGACAACACTTTTAGCGTGTTTCCTCCCTGGTCCCAGGAGATGGAACATCCAGGTTCGGGGGTGGTGGCCTGAAAACGGCGAAGCGCCATTTCGACGGTGTCTGTCGAGATGATCCGACCGGTTTCTCGGTCGAGTTTGGGCGCATGTGTGGCCTCGCCGCGTTGCGGGGACATTGTCTGGTGCCCCCGCGAATAGTCGTGCAGGGTGTCGGTGAGGAGTGCGGCTCCGACCTGGGAAAGTTCGTCGAGGAGTTCCCCGGCGGTTATGCCGGGGGCAATCGGGTGGGGTCGTTGGCTGACAAGCGGTCCGGTGTCCATCCCTTCATCGAGACGAAAGATGGTGACCCCAGTGTTGTGCTCTCCGGCGAGGAGAGCGTTTTGGACGGGCGCAGCTCCCCGCCACCTGGGCAGGAGCGAAAAGTGGACATTCCACCACCCGGCCGTGGGGAGGGCAAGAGCGTCGGGCCGAAGAAGTCGGCCATACGCGACTGTGATCCCCATGTCTGGGCTGAAGTCGGACACGGCCTGGGTGATGCTTTCGTGGTCTACCGGTCGATACAGCGGGAGGCCCTGGTCTAGTGCCCAGGAACTGACCGCTGTGGGGGTGAGAATCTTTTTTCTGCCCACCGGTTTATCCGGCTGGCTCATCACCGCCAGTTCGCTCGCTACACCGGCAACCGCTTCGAGCGCGGGCAGCGCGATAGCGGGGCTTCCGGCGAACAGTATTCTCACCCCACCCACGGTAGTCGGTGGGGTGGGGTGTGCGGGTTAGGGGGCGTTGGAAATCTGGTCGAGTGCTGCCAGGTCGTCTAATGCGATGCGCAGACGTTTGGCTGTTGGAGTTTTGGATACGGCTCGGGAAATCACGGCTGCCCGAAGAGCTCGGGCAACATCATTGCCCGCGGAGAAGGAAAATCGCAGAAGGGAGCGCACCCGGTCGCTGTCGAGACGAACGGGGCCCAACACGTCACTGCCGGGGAACGCATCAACAATGTCGCTGGTGACTTCGGCAACAGTCGCGGGTGGTCCCGTCACCGACGCAATCCTCACCGCTGGGGGAAGTCGAAGTTCGCGGCGTTCGCGCAGTTCCCCGACCATCACATCGCGATGGGCACCGGCGGTGAAGGCGTGCACAACGGGTCCGTCGACATCAGTGACGTACACCGATGCGTTCGGGGCGGCGAGGCTCGCCGCCCATTCCCACCCCCTGAGCGTTTCTTCGAGTGCCCCCAGTGAGGATCGTTGCAACATTTTGTCCCCGTCGAGCAGTAAAACAGCGCGGTATCCTCCGTGGGCGACTGGTTCACTGCCGCGTGTGGCGACGACGAGGGCCGGTTTGTCTGGAACATCAAGAATGGGGTGGTTACCGTCGGCCTGGATGACGGGCACTCTCGGGAAGGCTTTGCCGAGCTCCGTGACTGTTCGACCCACCCCATGGCCAATCGGGGTGACCGCCAGTCCACCACACTCGCCACAAGCTCGGGGCGCCGCACTTATGCCACACCAACTGCAGGTGCGACGGGTGGTGGAAGATGTCGCCGTCACAGGGCCGCCACAGCTGTGACACCGCACCCGCTCCCGACAGTGTGTGCAGGCAAGCCCCGGCGCGAACCCTGACCGAAAAACCTGCACAAGGACGGGGCCCTCCTTCAGTGCGTCCGACACGGCCCGGTAGGCAAGCGACGGGAGCCGCCCAGGGGCGGGCTCCTGTTGGCTGTTCATGGTGAGCGCCGTGGGAATGATTGTGGGACGTTGCCTGGTGGTCGGGGTCACAAGGGAGAGATAGTCCATCTGCACAAGACGCATAATGTCGACCCCGGTGACCCAGTCGGCAAAAACTAGCGCAGCCCCGGACTGTTCTGCTCGGATGAGTGCGATGTCACGCGTGTGGGGGTAGGGGGCAAGCTGTTCGCGGTGCGAATCATCAGACTCGGAAAGGACTACTAATAATCCCAGGTGGGACACAGGCTGGTAAATGGCGTGGCGTTGACCGACAACGACCACGGGCCGGCCTTCTAAGCATCTCAAATATGAGAGGTACTTCTCGCTGGGTGTCTGGTCACTGCGCAATCGAACCAGGTGATCCGGGTGAAGGTATTCCAGGAGGCTTCGCTCTACTAACTCGCCATCGCGCCAGTCCGGAACGGCAATCACCACGGAGCGGCCTTGGGCCAGCACAGTGGCTGCAAGAGTGGCAATAGTTGTTGCGGCGGTGGTGGTGGGGTGGGGTGTTGACGTGTTGACTACCCCCGGGGGCAGTTCCAGTGCCGTTCTGCTTCCCGGTTCAGCCATATGGCGCCACGATTCAGGTGAATAGTGGGGGGATGGGTCCGGCCAGGGGACGGACTCCCCGGGTGGTGTGCCGTGCTCCAGCCAGTTTTTCTCCACCCGCACGGCCCGTTGCGGGATGGCCAGTCGAAGAATGTCGGCGGCGCTGCCGCCCTGCCTATCGGCAACAGTTCGAGCCAATGTCCACAAATCCTTGGTGAGGACAGGAACTTCCGACACGACCTGGTCGATGGGGGCAATCTCGCCGGGGTAGTCAGACTGGTGGGTGACTTGCACAACAAAGCCGTTGGAGAGCTTCTGGGCGTGACCCAGCGGGACTTTTACCCGAACCCCGGGAGAAACGTCCACGCCGTCGGGGATGCGGTAGTCCAGTAACCGGTCAAGGTGCGGGAGTCGAGTATCCAACACCACGCGGGCAATTGCCCCAGAGGCAGCTACGGAAGTGCTTTCTGGAGTTCCTCCACCCGGTTTGTTCGCTCCCACGGAAGATCCAAATCCATTCGACCAAAGTGCCCATACGCGGCGGTTGGAGCATATCGTGTTGTTCGGAGCTCCAGCTGGTCGATGATCGCAGCGGGGCGCAGGTCAAACACGTTCGCAACCGCTTTTTCGATGTGATCGGTGGGGACCTTTTCGGTGCCGAAGGTTTCCACAAAGATTCCCACCGGGTGGGCTGAACCAATCGCATAAGCGACTTGAAGCTCGACGCGGTCGGCGAGTTGGGCCGCAACAATGTTTTTAGCCACCCAGCGCAGCGCGTAAGCGGCTGATCGGTCAACCTTTGTCGGGTCTTTCCCGCTGAAAGCACCGCCGCCGTGCCTGGCCGCACCACCGTACGTGTCGACAATGATTTTGCGTCCGGTCAGGCCGGCGTCTGACTGTGGCCCCCCCAAGATGAACTGACCAGAGGGGTTGATCAGGAATCTGGTGTCATCGTGGCGAAGATTGATCTGCGACATGATCGGTGCAAAGACATGGTTTTTCATGTCTTCAGTGATTTGGCCAAGCTCAACGCCCGCATCATGCTGGGTAGAAATGACCAGGGTGTTCAACTCGACGGGGGTGGTGCCCTCCAATCCGAGGGTGACCTGAGTTTTGCCGTCTGGCCGAAGATAGTTGAGGGTTCCGTCTTTTCGAACCGCTGCTAACCGTTCGGCGAAGCGGTGAGCCAACCACAGCGCTGTCGGCATGTATGCCTGCGTTTCATTGGTCGCATACCCAAACATCAGCCCCTGGTCGCCGGCGCCCAAAGCGTCGTAGGTGTCCGAGTTGTCTCCGTCTCGCACCTCATACGCGTTGTCGACTCCGCCGGCAATATCGGGTGATTGTTGCCCGAGGGACACGATCACCCCCATGGTGTCGTAGTTGATGCCGTACGCCTCGTCGGTGTAGCCGATTTCTTTCACTTTTTGGCGGGCGATCTGTTCCGGGTCGATGTGCGCGGTGGAACTTACTTCGCCGGCAATGTGAACGAGTCCCGTTGTGGTGAGACATTCGACGGCGACGCGACTCATCGGGTCCCCCGCCAAATAGGCGTCCAGGATTGAATCGGAGATTTGGTCACACATTTTGTCGGGGTGACCTTCGGTGACGGATTCCGACGTGAAGTAGCGCATATGTCCTCTAAGTGCCAGGCAGGACATCGAATAGGTGCCCCGCGACGGTCAGTTTTGAACCTGTCGACAGAACCGGGGCCCCGGAGCGCTGCACAAACCACACAGCTGTATCTGTCTCGCCAAAGCCTAGCTTGTCGCCCACACGATTCGCTACAACGACATCCAAGCTTTTGGCGTTGAGTTTCGCTCGCGCTCGGGCAACAAGTTCGTCATCATCGGCCACAGTTTCCGCCGCAAACCCCACCAGCACTTGACCGGTGGGTTTGTGGCGGCCGAGCTCTTTCGCAATGTCTGGTGTTTTACGGAGGGTCAAAGACCAGCTGTCCTCCGACGTTTTTGACATCTTCTCAGTGAATGTTTCGACGGGTGTCCAGTCGGCGACAGCGGCAGCCATTATGACAATGTCGGCATCTTGGGACGCCTCCAGCATCTGCTCACGCATGTCCTGTGCACTGTCAACGGGGACCGCCTGAACACCAGACGGGATCCGCGCCTCGAGGGGCGCGTGTACGAGGGTGACTGTTGCCCCTCGGTGGTGAGCCTCTGCGGCCAGAGCTGTGGCCATATGTCCGGTGGAGCGGTTGCCCAAAAACCTTACCGGGTCGATTGCTTCCCTGGTTCCGCCGCCGGAAATCACCACCTTCTTCCCGGCCAAAGGTTTTGGGCCAACCACCCCGAGGGCAAGACGAACAATATCTTCCGGTTCAACCATTCGACCAGGCCCAGAGTCGCTGCCGGTTAGCCGGCCGGATGCAGGCCCCACAATGTGCACTCCCCTGCCGCGGAGAGTGTCAACATTCGCCGCTGTCGCGTCGTGTTCCCACATTTCGGTGTGCATGGCGGGGGCAACAACAACTGGAGCGGTGGTCGCCAGAAGGGTGGTGCCCAGCAGGTCGGACGCCATTCCACCGGCGTATTGCGCTAAAAAGTGAGCAGTGGCGGGGGCAACAATGACAAGGTCTGCCTGTTGGCCCAGCGCCACATGCCTGACCTGGTCCACTCCGGTAAAGACGTCTGCCGAGACGGGGTTGTGACTAATGGCCTCCCACGTGGCTTGACCAACGAACTGCAAAGCCGAATGGGTGGGGATGACGTGGACGTCGTGACCGAGGAGGGCCAACTCCCTGACAACCCCAACGGCTTTGTAACAGGCAATACCGCCGGTGACACCGACGACGACCCTCATGCCTCGGGCAGTCGGGTCTGGCATCGGTGTTTAGTCCTGACGCGGGGCCAACACGAGTTTGCCCTCGTGGATTTCCCGCAAAGCAATCGACAGTGGCTTTTCGTCGACTGTTGAGGGAACAAGTGGCCCCACGTGTTCGTAAATGTTCCCGTCGCCCAAGTCCGAATAGTAGGAGTTGATTTGGCGGGCACGCTTGGCAGAAAAAATCACCAGCTGGTATTTCGAGTCAACCTTCTCCATCAACTCATCGATGGGTGGTTCGACGATTCCACGACGCTGCATGTGATTACTCCCTCAACTTTTTTCGGTGGCCAACAATCAAGTCTACGACCTTCTGCGCGGCTTTTTCGACGACGTCGTTGACAACGACCGCATCAAACTCATCTTTTGCTGCCATTTCTTGGACCGCCGTGGCCAGACGCCTCGATTGTTCTTCCCGTGTTTCGGTGTCGCGACTGGTGAGACGATTCGCGAGCTCGTCAAAATTGGGGGGTGCGATGAAGATGAATAGCGCGTCTGGCAGTCGGGAGCGGATCTGCCTGGCCCCTTGGACATCGATCTCTAATATCACTGTTTTTCCTGCGTTTCGCTGAGCTTCCACCCCGGCCTGCGGTGTTCCATAGCGGTGCTGACCGTGAACAGTTGCCCACTCTAAAAGTTGGCCAAGTTCAACCATCTGATCAAAGCGCTCATCGTCGACAAAGTGGTAGTCAACGCCGTCGATCTCTCCCTGTCGGGGTGGTCTGGTGGTGGCAGACACGCTCATCTCAATGTCGTCGTGCTGCTCAACAATCACCCGGTTGATTGTTCCCTTCCCCACAGCTGTGGGGCCAGCTATCACCACAATCGTGCCGGCTGCCCGTCTGCCTGACCCTGTTCCCAGCACACCGGCAAGTTTTCTCCGAAACAGCACCTGCTGTCTCACTCGAAGGCCGCCGAGTGTATGCCGAGGACTGATTCCCAGTTCAGTGAGAAAGCGGTGTGCTTTAGTGTCGCCCCAACCGGGAAGCGACCGAAGAAACCAGTCGACACGTAAGCCTTTGACCACTTGGTTTTCTCGCTCAACACCCTGGTCAAACACGTCCATCGGGTGTCGCTTCCCCGATTTGATGTCCTTCTTGAGCTGCGCTCTGGCTTGCCGAAGAGCAACAGCGCGCTGCGACTGCGCGTGGGCGTCAAAACTTTTCACTCCTGAAGCTCCCGAAGGTGCGACACAATGGCGGGAACTACACCGTCTGGCCCGTCTTGACAGACACTTCGTGAGACTGTGGGAATAACTTTCTCCGATACCCCACCAAACAGCGTGGTCAGTTGTGACAACTGGGCGCCCTGGTACCCAAAGCCGGGCGCCAACACCCACAACGGCATGGGGTCTGGAAACTGAACAGCGCGCTCTTGCGGCTGCAGGGTGGCGCCCACCACACACCCCATCCACCCGTCCAATCCGGAGGCGCCTTGGCGGGCAACCAGTCCATCAAACACGTGCTGAGCGAGTGTGGTGCCAGACGCCACCAGCGCTTGTTGGATATCCCACCCGTCAGGGTTGGAAGTGTTCACCAAAACAAATAAGCCTTTTCCTGCGCTCAATGCAGCCTCACACAGGGGCTCAACACTTCCCACCCCCTGGTACGCCACCGCAGTCATGGCGTCTGATTCGAAATCAGACCCCACTCCCAACCAGGCGTCGGCATAGGCGGCAACAGTGGAGCCGACGTCTCCGCGTTTCGCGTCGGCAATCACGATGAGACCTGAGGACCTCGCCTGGCCAATCACCTGCGCCAATGCGGACATGCCTCCCACCCCGTGGCGTTCAAAAAAAGCGATCTGTGGTTTCACGAGGGTCACCCCAGCGGCCACTGCGGCGTGAACAACCGTCTGTGCCAGGGTGGTGGCTCCCTCTGCCGTGTCGGGTAAGCCCCAGTCAGACAGAATCCCCGGATGTGGGTCTATTCCGACACACAACCGCCCGCCTGGACCGTCGAGGGCGGCGATGCGATCGGCGAAGCTGTGGGCGGTCATTGGCCTGCGTGTTCTCGCTGGAGGGCATAATCTTGCAGGCTTGTCACCTGCGGTGTGTCAGGAATGTCATCGAGACTGGCGACCGCGGCCCCCACCTGAGCGATGGTGGTGAATAGTGGCTTATCGGCGGCCACCGTGGCGATTCGGATTTCGTAGCCGTCAGCGCGCGCACTTCGTCCGCGCGGTGTGTTAATCACGATATCAATCTCACCAGCTTGGATGAGGTCCACCACACTCGGGCCAGACACGTCGTCTGTGTCCGTGTGTTTGCGAACCGTTTGGCTGGGGACACCGTAGCGAGCCAACACGTCGGAGGTTCCCTGTGTGGCGACAATCCGATAACCCATTTGGTGGAGGCGAACAATGGGCAACACTCCGCTTCGTTTGTCCCGGTCAGCGATAGACACAAACACTGTGCCGCTGGTGGGCAAACCGCCGTATGCCGCTGTTTGACTTTTTGCGAACGCTCTCGGGAAGGTGGAGTCGATTCCCATGACTTCGCCGGTGGAGCGCATTTCCGGGCCCAAAATCGAGTCAACAATGTCGCCTTCGGGTGTTCTAAACCGTTTGAAAGGCAACACCGCTTCTTTGACCGACACTGGGTGACTGGCCGGGGGGAAGGTGCCATCTTGCGCGGGGAGGACACCCTCGTCGATGATTCTCTTGATAGTCCAGCCGGCCATCACCAGTGCTGCTGCACGGGCCAGGGGAAGCCCCAACGCTTTGGACACAAACGGGACGGTTCTGGACGCCCGCGGGTTTGCTTCCAAAACGTAGAGGACACCGGCGGCGATGGCGAACTGCACGTTCAACAGTCCCTTCACCCCAATTCCTTCGGCGAGCCGTCTGACTGCGTCTCGAACCTCTTCGATCACGTTTCTGCCCAGTGTGACCGGCGGGAGGGTGCATGCCGAATCGCCGGAGTGAATTCCGGCTTCTTCGATGTGTTCCATAATTCCGCCGATATACAGGTCGGTTCCGTCAAAGAGTGCGTCGACGTCAATTTCGACGGCGTCGTCTAAGAACCTGTCCACCAAAAGTGGCGCCTCCGGCGAGATGATGGCAAATTCTTCTATTCGGCGGAAATAGTCCCGCAAACTGTCATGGTCGTAGAGGATTTCCATTCCTCGGCCGCCCAGCACAAAGCTGGGGCGAACAAGGACCGGGTAGCCAATGGAGTCTGCGATATCTGTCGCCTCCGACACCGTTGTTGCCACCCCGTTTTTTGGCGCCTGCAAACCGGCATCGTCGAGAATTTTTGCAAAACGACCACGTTCTTCCGCGCTGTCAATCGCATCCGGGCTTGTCCCAAGAATGGGGACACCCGCCTGCTGTAAGCCTTCCGCCAACCCCAGGGCGGTCTGGCCGCCCAGTTGCACCAACACGCCTAGTAGCTCCCCGTTTTGGCTTTCCTGGTGAATAACTTCCAGCACGTCTTCAAGGGTGAGGGGTTCGAAGTAGAGGCGGTCGCTGGTGTCGTAGTCGGTGGAGACAGTCTCCGGGTTGCAGTTGATCATGATCGTTTCGATACCGGAATCACGCAGGGAAAATGCTGCGTGAACGCACGAATAGTCAAACTCGATTCCCTGACCGATGCGGTTGGGCCCAGAACCCAAAATGACAATTTTTTGGCGGCCTGAGGGCACCACTTCGGTCGTGAGGTCATAACTGGAATAGTGATACGGCGTGTATGCCGGGAACTCCCCCGCACACGTGTCAACGGTTTTGAAGACTGGTCTCATTCCCAAACCGTGACGAAGCTCTCGGACATCGGCTTCCGTCATTTTTCGAAGCTCCGCGACTTGTGCGTCCGACAGTCCGTGTTCCTTAGCCCAGCGAAGAGTGGCCTCATCGAGAGCAGGCGCTCGTCTGACTTCTTCTGCCACTTCGTTGATGAGCGCAATCTGGTCGACAAACCACGGGTCAATGCCTGTTGCTTGATGCACCTCGTCAACGGTTGCCCCCGCTCGAAGCGCCTGCTGCACGGTGATGATGCGGCCGTCTGTTGGCGTGCTGGCTATGTCCAGTAGGTCCTCTTGAGAACTCGTCAGGGGCCCCCAGTGGAAGGAGCTTCCGCGCTGCTCCAACGACCGAAGTGCTTTGTTGAGGGCTTGAGAAAAGTTTCTCCCCAATGCCATAGCTTCCCCCACAGATTTCATGGTGGTGGTGAGGGTGCGATCGGCTACGGGGAACTTTTCAAAGGCAAAACGTGGAACCTTCACCACCACGTAGTCGAGGGTGGGTTCGAAGGAGGCGGGTGTCACCCGGGTGATGTCGTTGGGGATTTCATCGAGACGATATCCCAGAGCGAGTTTGGCGGCGATTTTTGCGATAGGGAACCCGGTTGCTTTCGATGCCAAGGCGCTCGAGCGGGACACCCGAGGGTTCATTTCGATGACAATAACCCGGCCGGTGACCGGGTCGACGGCGAACTGGATGTTGCACCCACCAGTGTCGACACCGACCGAGCGAATGATGTCGATGCCGATGTCTCGAAGCCGCTGATATTCACGGTCGGTGAGTGTGAGAGCTGGAGCCACCGTGATGGAATCACCGGTGTGAACACCAACCGGGTCAACGTTTTCAATGGAACACACCACAACAACGTTGTCCGCGTTGTCTCGCATCATTTCCAACTCGTACTCTTTCCACCCCAAAATCGACTCTTCGAGCAGTACTTCGTGCGTGGGTGACTGTTGGAGACCGTTGGCGACCATGCGGATAAGTTCCGCCTTCGTATACGCAAACCCTGACCCCAGGCCCCCCATGGTGAACGAGGGGCGAATAACCAGCGGGTATCCGAGCTCTTCGGCATAGTTCACCGCTTCATCAACAGAGGTGGCAATAAAACTTTTTGCCACATCAGCGCCCGCCGCGATCACCAAATCTTTGAAAATTTGGCGGTCCTCACCGCGCTGGATGGCCTCAAAGGACGCTCCAATAAGCTCCACGTCATATTTTTCGAGGATCCCCTGGTCGTGCAAGGCGATTGCCGCGTTGAGGGCGGTTTGCCCGCCGAGGGTGGGCAGGATGGCGTCTGGCTTTTCTTTCACAATGATGGCCTCAATCACCTCGGGGGTGATGGGTTCGATGTAGGTGGCGTCAGCAAAACCGGGGTCGGTCATAATGGTCGCCGGGTTGGAGTTGACCAACACCACTCGGACACCTTCCTCTTTCAAGACTCGACATGCTTGTGTGCCCGAATAGTCGAACTCGGCGGCTTGGCCGATGACAATCGGCCCGGAGCCAATGACAAGGACGGTGTTAATATCTGTGCGTTTGGGCATTAGTTGGCCCCTCCCGTCCTGGTCGCCAGATGGTCTTTCACCATGTCGGCAAACCGGTCAAATAAATACGTTGAGTCGTGGGGTCCGGCTGCAGCCTCCGGGTGGTATTGAACGGAAAAGGCGGGGCGCTCGAGCGCGCGCATCCCCTCCACCACCTGGTCGTTGAGACTCAGGTGGCTGACTTCGACTTTGCCGAAACCAGCCGGGGAGTCCACCACCTCGTCGCGGGGTGCGTCGACGGCGAAACCATGGTTTTGGGCGGTAATTTCAATTCTTCCCGTTGTTTTGTCTAACACCGGTTGGTTGATACCCCGGTGGCCGTATTTCAGTTTGTACGTATCGAAACCGAGTGCTCGACCGAGCAACTGGTTGCCAAAACAGATACCAAAAAACGGTATCCGCTGGGTGAGTACTTCTTTGAGTATTTGAACGTGTCGTTCGGACGCTGACGGGTCACCCGGTCCGTTCGAGTAGAACACGGCGACAGGGCCGAGCGCTTCAATGTCTTCATAGGTGGAGGATTCGGGGAGAATGTGAACATCGAAACCGCGGGCTGCTAAATGGTGAACCGTCGACTCTTTGATTCCCAAGTCGATCACGGCGAGACGACCCAGGCTCTCCCCCATCCCCGGGACAACGCGCGGCTCACTCACTGACACTTGGGCGGACAGGTTCGCGCCAGACATGTGTTTGGCTTCTCTGACAGCTGAGAGCTGCTCTTGCGGGTCTCGGTCACCGTCGGGTCCCGAGAAGATGCCGCCTCGCATCACCCCCGCTTCACGAAGCGTCAGCGTCAGGGCGCGCGTGTCAATGCCGGTGAGGCCGACAATCCCTTGGCTAGCCAACTCGTCCTCCAAGCTGGTCTCAGATCGAAAATTTGACGGCATCCTGGCCGCGTCACGGGCAATAAAACCAGACACCCAAATTTGGCGGGATTCTTCATCATCCGTGTTCATTCCCGTGTTACCAATGTGTGGGGCGGTCATCACCACTATTTGACCGGCGTAACTCGGGTCAGTGAGCGTCTCTTGGTATCCGGTCATGCCGGTGTTGAACACCACTTCGCCCACGGTCTCGCCGCGGGCTCCCCACGCGTATCCGGGGAAACGGTCCCCGTTTTCAAGGACAAGGACGGCACGGTCACGGGTTGGCACTAGTTGGACCCCTTAGTGGTTGGTGGGAGGATGGCGTCAATGGCGCCGAGGACATCTTCTGCAGGTTGGTCAACACTTCGAAAATAGGTGTCGTACTCTGTGCCGCCGTGCATCCACGTGACAACGACAAGACCCTCCGGGTCGACTGCTTTGTCAATCGTCCACGTTCCGCGGCCGGTGCCAGTGACTGATTCGGCGGGGATACCCATCTCCCCTTCGCCGGTGAGCGTGAGAACAATGCCGCCGGACCGGACTTCGAGTACGGTTTTGGCCCGGTATGCAAGCGGGGCCGCCCATACTCGATCCATTGGTGTGCGAGCAGGGGTGGTGGCAACGTGTAACACGTTGAAAGATATTTCCGGGTCGCCGGAAATATCGGTGGGTTGCGGGAAGGGGCCAATACCTTTCCCCCGGGCGCGGCGCTTCACAATACTCATCGTCATGCCGAGGAGTAGCAGAACCCCCAGGGTGATCATGATGGCCAAAGCCAGTTCCCGAGTCATTGTGCACCGTCCGATCGACGAAGGAGAGTGTCGGGATCTTGCAATTCGCCGTGGTGAACAGTAAGGGTTCCGCCAAAAATTGTGGTCACCACTCGACCGGGAAGGTCACGGTCCCGGAAGGGGTTGTTGTCCGACTGTGTCACCGGCATGGTGACTGGCCCCCGATGAGTGGGGTCGTAGAGGGTGAGGTGGGCGGGGCTTCCCACGGCTAAGGGGGCGTCATACCCGGCGACACGGCCAATGGAGGCGGGTGTGGTGGACATGGTCCTGGCGACCCCCGCCCAGTCGAGGTGTCCCGGGGTGACAAGTGCGTCGTGAACAACCCGCAGGGCCGATTCCAGCCCGAGCATGCCAAAAGCTGCCTCATCAAAGGCGCAGTCTTTTGAGTCGGCGGGGTGCGGAGCGTGGTCGGTAGCGATGATGTCGATGGTGCCATCGGCGACACCTTCTCGAAGAGCCTGGACATCCTCTTCGGTGCGAAGGGGCGGGTTCACCTTGAACAGTGGGTTGTAGGAGGACGTAAGTTGTTCGGTGAGCAGCAGGTGATGCGGGGTCACTTCTGCCGTTACTCGAATGCCGCGCGATTTGGCATACCGAATGAGGTCAACAGAGCCGTGCGTGGACACGTGACACACGTGAAGCCGGGCCCCCGTGTACTGGGCGAGAAGCACGTCACGAGCAATGATTGACTCTTCGGCGACAGACGGCCAGCCGGCAAGGCCCAGCGTGGCTGAGAGCGCGCCTTCGTTTATTTGGGCGTCTTCAGTGAGTCTGGGGTCTTGGGCGTGTTGGGCGATAACCCCATCGAAAGTCGCGATGTACTCCATCGCCCGACGCATGATCAGCGAATCGTGAACGCAGTGACCGTCGTCGGAAAACACCCGAACTTTCGCGTGACCGGCAGCCATGCCCCCAATGCCGGCAAGCTCTTCACCGGCCAACCCTTTGGTCACCGCACCTACCGGGCGAACATCGACGTAGCCGGCTTCTTGGCCGAGCCTGTGTACCAGGTCTGTCACTCCGACCGCGTCTGCGACAGGCTGGGTGTTCGCCATGGCGTGAACGGCGGTGAAACCGCCGGCGGCGGCAGCCTGTGAGCCACTGCGAATAGTTTCCGCGTGTTCCATGCCAGGTTGGCGAAGGTGAGTGTGAAGGTCGACAAGACCAGGAAGCACAACCAGTCCCCCGGCGTCCACGCGCGTGACTTCGCCCGATAAGGCATCCTCTGGCACGAAAACACCGTGATCAATCGCGAGGGTGACGGTGGTGCCGTCTGGCGCCTGGGCACCGGTAATCAACACGCTCACTGGTGGCCTCCTGACTGGTGAACTTGGTAGAGCACGGCCATCCTCACCCACACGCCATTAGACACTTGCTCCAAAATGGTGGATTGGGGTGAGTCAGCCGCGAGCGAGGAAATTTCAACCCCGCGGTTCATGGGACCGGGGTGCATCACCAGGGCGGTTTCTGGCAGACGTCCAAACCTCGCCTCGGTTAACCCGTAATGGCCAACGTACTCGCCCGGACTGGGGAAATGACTTCCCCGCATTCGCTCGCTTTGGATACGCAGCATCATCACAGCATCGGGCGCGTCGTCGATGACGTCGTCGAAAGATGTGGTGACCGTCACCGGCCACGACTCTACCCCCCTGGGCAAAAGTGTTTGTGGCGCCACTAATGTCACCGAGGCTCCCAGGGTGGTCAACAGCCAGGCGTTGGAGCGCGCAACTCTGGAGTGGGCAATGTCTCCCACGATGGCCACCCGCACACCGGTCAGGTCTTGACCGGTTGCCTGGTCGCTGTGGAGGCGGTGACGAATCGTGTACGCGTCGAGGAGGGCTTGGGTGGGGTGCTGGTGTGTGCCATCACCCGCGTTGATAATTGATGCACCCACCCAGCCAGAGTGCGCCAGGGTGTGAGCAGCGCCCGACGAACTGTGGCGAACAACCATGATGTCTGCGCCCATGGCTTCTAGAGTTTGCGCGGTGTCTTTGAGGCTTTCGCCTTTGGACAGGCTGGAGCCTTGGCCGGTGAAGGTGATGACATCGGCGGAAAGTTTCTTTGCCGCTGATTCAAAACTGAGCCGGGTCCTCGTGGAGTCTTCGAAGAACACGTTAGCGACGGTGACACCTCGAAGGGTGGGGAGTTTGGGAACGCTGCGGCTTTGAAGCTGTGCGAACTCTTCAGCGGTATCCAGCAGGCTAATGGCCCGCTGGGCGGTGAGTTCACTGCTGTCGATGAGGTGCTTCACGGTGTCATCACCACCTCGTCGTCGCCGTCCACTTCCTTCAGACGAACCGACACTCGCTCCCCCATTTGGGTGGGAATGTTTTTGCCGACAAAGTCCGCTCGGATGGGGAGTTCCCGGTGTCCCCGGTCGACCAGCACAGCGAGCCGCACTGCGCGCGGCCTACCCACACTCACCAGCGCGTCGAGCGCAGCTCGAGTTGTTCGGCCAGAGAACAAAACGTCGTCGACTAACACCACAACTTTCCCGTCAATTCCACCGGTGGGAATGGACGAGGGCTGCGGGGTGCGGATCACCCCGTGGCCGACATCGTCCCGATACATGGTGACGTCAATGATCCCCACGTCGACAGTGTCGCCGGAGATGTCAGAGATGTGCTCGGCGAGCCGTCTGGCCAAGGCGGCCCCGCGGGTGGGAATGCCCAACAAAACGAGGGAGGACACGTCGGGGCATCCTTCGAGAATTTCGTGAGCAATGCGTCGGGTGGTCCGGGTGATATCGGACGAATCTAGAACCTGACGCACTGGCATCGAGGCCTCCTTCTGCGCCTCACTGGACGCTGGTTAAAGTAGGACCGTGGTCACCTTATCGCAGGTGAGACTAAAGGGGAAATTTTCAGTCGTCTGACGCCGTGTCGGCAACTTCCGTCACCGGGCCAGCCGGTTCGACTTCTGTTAACGGCAAGCTTTTGGCGACAGCCCCCAGGACGCCTTGAACAAAAGATCGTGATTCGTCGGTGGAGAGCTCGGAGGCCAACTCTCCCGCCTCTGATACTGCGACGGCAGTGGGGATGTCGTCGCGGTAGTTCAGTTCGTAGACGCCAAGACGCAAAATGGCTCGGTCGACGGTGGCGAGGCGTTGGAGCGGCCATTCGGTGGCCACCTCTCTCACGGCAGCATCAATTGTTGTCAGGTGCGATACGACACCGTGAATGAGCTCTGTGGCGTAGTCGATTTCGGTGAAGCGTTTCGGGTCATCGTGGGTGCGTGCCTGTTCTTCGGCCAAGACCTCTTCAACCGAAACACCTCGGATGTCTGCAGCAAAGAGAACATCTAGGGCGCGTTTGCGGGCTTTGCGTCTGGCGCTCACTCGTTGACGCGACCCAAATAGTCACCCGTCCTGGTGTCCACTTTCACTTTGGTGTGTTGTTCCAAAAACAGTGGCACCTGGATTTCATAACCGGTTTCTAGGGTGGCAGGTTTGGTGCCAGCAGAGGAACGGTCGCCTTGAAGGCCAGGTTCGGTGTAGGTCACTTCAAGGACAACAGAGGCGGGTAGGTCAACACTGAGGGCTTCGCCGTTGTGCATGGCGATAGTCACTTCCTGGTTTTCCAACATGTAGTTTTTGGCGTCGCCCACTTGCTCTGCGGGCAAAGAAATCTGGTCGTAGTCGGTGTTGTCCATGAAGACGAAATTTTCGCCATCTTGGTACAGGTAGACATAGTCGCGACGGTCAACAGTGGCGAAGTCGATTTTGGTTCCCGCATTAAACGTTTTGTCCACCACCTTGCCGGAGCGAACGTTTCGAAGTTTGGTTCGAACAAAAGCGCCACCTTTACCCGGTTTCACGTGCTGAAACTCTATGACCGACCACAGTTGGCCTTCTAAGTCGAGGACACTCCCGTTTTTGATGTCGTTTGTTGTCGCCATAATTGCTGGTATCTCCTTTAGTTCCCGGCCATCCGGGTGATCTGTTGCAGTGCAAGAATGTAAGAATCGGCACCAAAACCGGCAATCACACCGGTGGCCACCGCACTAATGACCGACTGGCGTCTAAACGACTCCCTCTGGTGGGGGTTCGATAGGTGAATTTCGATAAGTGGCAGGCCCGCCTGGGTCACCATTTCGGCGGCATCACGGAGGGCATACGAATAGTGGGTGAAGGCGGCGGGGTTCAATATCACTGGTGAGCCGGTGTCAATGGCCTCGTGGAGCCACGAAATGAGTTCCGCTTCAGAGTCGGTTTGTCGCACCTCGCAGGAAACACCGGCGGGGCATTGCGCATCGAGTGTGGCGTGAATGTCGGAGAGTGTGGCGTGCCCATACACCTCAGGGTCGCGAGACCCTAAACGCCCCAAATTGGGGCCGTTGAGAACAACAATCCTGGTCACCCGGTTTAGCTTACACAGACTGCCCAGCGACCAACTCTTCGTAGGCCGCAAAAAGAACCGATTCGTCAGGGATCGCCAGCACCCGGGCGCTACCAATGTGGTCTAACACCACAAACCGCAACACTCCTTGGCGGGACTTTTTGTCCCGCTGCATCGTCGCAAGCAGTGTTTGCCAACGGGCTGCCGGATAGTCCAGGGGCAATCCGAGGGATTCGAGGAGTTTTTTGTGCCGCTCCACTGCCCCATCGTCCAACCCGGCAACAATCCGAGACAGCTCCGCGGCAAAGACCATCCCAATAGAAATCGCGGCACCGTGGCGCCACTTATACCGTTCGGCATGTTCAATGGCATGGCCAAGAGTGTGGCCGTAGTTCAAAATCTCACGGACCCCACTTTCGGTGAAATCAGAACTGACAATGTTTGCTTTGACGGTGACAGCGCGGCTGATGGCTTCGGCGAGCTGCGTCGAACCGGGGGTAATGATCGCTTCGGGATTTTTCTCCACCAAGTCCAAAATGGCAGGGTCTTTGATGAACCCGCACTTGACCACTTCTGCAAGCCCCGCTTTGATGTCGTTTTCGGGGAGAGTCGTCAGATAGTCGGTGTCGCAGACCACCAAGGTGGGGGCGTGAAAAGACCCCACCAAGTTTTTTCCCTCAGCCGTGTTGATGCCAGTTTTTCCGCCGACGGCCGCATCAACCATGCCGAGCACTGTGGTGGGGACGTGAATCACCCGGATTCCACGCAACCAGGTGGCGGCCACAAAACCGGCGAGGTCGGTGGTTGCACCCCCACCAAAACCGATGATGAGGTCTCCGCGACCAAATTCCAACTGCCCGAGGAGTCCCCACAAAAATGATGCCACTTCGACACGTTTTGCGGGTTCGCCGTCGGGGATTTCCGCGAGGAACACTTCTCGGCCCTCAGAGAGCACGTCTCGAAAGGTTTCTGCCCGGGCGTGAAGAACAGGCGGGTGGGTGATCAGAACTTTCCGAACATCTGGGGGAATCCGAGACGTCAGCTCGTCGGTGAGGTGGGGACCAATGATGACGTCGTACGGGCGGTGAGCGTCACCGCCAACACTGACAGTGTCAAATGTGGTCATGGTGTGCGGTCCTTTGTGGTCAGCCACGAGACTATCTGTTCCGCCACGTCGTCAGCTGAGCGGTGAGACGCGTCGACACTCCAGGTGGTGACCTGGTCGTAGAGGTGTTGGCGTTTCTTCACCAGTTCAACCCAGTCCGCCACACCGTTTTTCAGCAGCGGTCGCTTGTCATTGTCCAGCCGGGATGACACGGCGTCTTCGCTGATTGTCAAGCCGATGACAGTGTGATGCTGGAGGTCCGCCAGGGTGTCTGGGTGGGTGACCGCCCCACCGCCCAGCGACACGACACTGGTGGTGCCGAGGGCTTCGACAACGGCTTGCCTTTCTAATTGTCGAAACGCTTGCTCTCCCAGGTTGTCAAAAATTTCCGGGATGGGGCCGTGTGCCGCGACAACAACCCGGTCGGTGTCCAGGTGTGTGGTGCCCAACAGTGCTGCCACCCGTTTACCAACCTTCGTTTTTCCCGACGCGGGGGGGCCAATGAGAACAACGGGTGGTTGCGTGTCAGGCATCGCCTAAATCCTGGGCCATGACAGCCGGGATGGCTCCCATGTATGCGTCGCGGTTTCGCAGTGTCTCGGTGAGAGAATCTCCGCCAAACTTTTCCAGCATCGCTTCAGCCAGCACGAGGGCCACCATAGCCTCGGCGACTACACCAGCAGCCGGAACAGCACACACATCCGAGCGTTGGTGGTGAGCGACAGCTTCTTCACCGGTTGCAGTGTCAATGGTTTTCAGCGCCCGAGGAACCGTGGAGATGGGCTTCATCCCCGCTCGAACCCTCAAAACTTCACCGGTGGACATGCCGCCTTCGATGCCTCCAGAGCGCGAAGTGGCGCGCTTGACGCCGTCTTTACCGACAAGGATTTCGTCGTGAGCTTCAGAGCCTGGAACGGTGGTGGTGTGAAAACCGTCCCCCACTTCAACGCCTTTGATGGCTTGAATGCCCATGAGTGCTCCGGCGAGCCGCGAATCGAGCCGACGGTCCCAATGGACGTAACTGCCGAGGCCGGGAGGCACCCCGTGACACACCACTTCTACCACTCCGCCAAGCGTGTCGCCCGATTTGTGTGCACTGTCAACTTCCTTGACCATCGCCGCTGATACTTCCTGGTCGGCACAGCGCATCGGGTCGTTGTCAATGGCGTCCAAGTCTGAAGCCGTCGGAATTCTGGAGTCTCTGGGGGCATGGACAGACCCAATGCCCACCGTGTGACTGAAGACACTCACACCGAACTGCTCCAAGAAACCTTTTGCGACGGCGCCAAGAGCCACCCGGGCTGCTGTTTCTCTCGCCGACGCTCGCTCCAAAACAGGCCGGGCGTCGTCAAACCCATATTTTTGCATGCCCGTAAAATCCGCGTGACCAGGCCGTGGCCTGGTGAGGGGCTGCGCGCGACCGCCATTGAGCTCCGCCTCATCGACAGGGTCGGGGCTCATCACTGTTTCCCACTTTGGCCACTCAGTGTTTGCCACTCGAAGGGCAATAGGCCCACCCTGACTCATACCGTGTCGAACACCGCCTGAAATCGAGAGTTCGTCTGCTTCGAACTTCATCCGGGCGCCCCGGCCGTAACCCAGGCGACGGCGGGCAAGGTCGGTGACGATGGCGTCACGGCTGACCGGAACACCGGCGGGCATGCCCTCAATGACGGCAACCAATTCTGGGCCGTGCGATTCCCCTGCTGTGAGCCAACGCAACATGTGACTATTCTCCCATGAGTGCGGGGGTGGCCCAGACCTCGTCTAGTCCCACCGCTTGTGCCATGGCCCCAAGGGCCCCCGCTTCATCGACTAACGGCTGTGCGGAAACCCCGTTCACAAAGGCTCTGATTTGGGCGAGTGCTTGAAACATCAACATTGGCAGACCCGAATGGGCGTCTAATCCCCAACCGGCAAACGCTTCGGCCAGAGGCGTTGGCCACGGGTGATACCCCACATCCATCAGGGGTGCACCCAGGGTGCTGAGGGTCTCGAGGATGGCGGTGGGCAGCTGGATGCCTGATGGCAGGGTAGAGATGATGAGTTGAACATCTGAAGCCTTGTCCACCTTCCCCCACTCGACAACAGTCGAAGAGATTCCGAGGTCTGTGGCGAGCGTGTGGGTGTTGGCTGCGCGATCTGCAGATCTGACCACAATGGTGAGGTCGCCTACGAAAGAGGCGTGGTGTAGGCCTAAAACGATAGATTTCGCGGTGGCTCCAGCGCCAAGAAGAACAACCTCAGAATGGTGATTCCGAAGAAGTCGTCGGATCATTGCCGCGGCACCCACCGGGTCGGTGTTCGCCAGCCACCATTTCCCGTCTGTCTTGATCGCCGTATTTGCTGCCTGAAGCTGGCGGACATCGTGGTGGTGGTCTGTGACCAGCTCGAGAATGGCTGTTTTGAGGGGCATGGTGAGGCTAATGCCGGTGAGCGCACCCGAGTGGGCAGAGAACTCTGCACGGAGGCTCTCCTGGGTGACTTCGCGGCGCTGATACGCGCCGGGAATGCCGAGGTGGGCGTAGCAGGCGCGGTGCAACTCGGGCGAGCTGGAGTGACCTATCGGTGAACCCCATACTTCGGCGTTGATGGGGGTCACTGAATGTTTCGGCACTGGTCGCGTTTGTCTTCGTTGTCCCGACATTCCTTGCCTAAGGCAATGAAGCGTTCGTGCTCGGCAAACGTGGTGGAAAATAGCGTTTCCCCGGTGGCCATGTTCCATGTCACAAAATACAACCAGGGCCCTTCGGCGGGGTTGAGTGCGGCGTCGAGGGCGAGTTGGCCGGGGAGGGCAATTGGCCCCGGCGGTAACCCGGGGAACCGATACGTGTTGTACGGGTTGTCGTCGTTGGCGCGTTCAGCGTCGTTTGTCCAGACCGTGTCGTAGGTTTGCTCCCAGTAGGTGATTGTCGAGTCCATTTGGAGCAACGTGACGGGACTTCCCGGGGCGAGACGATTGGCAATAACGCGAGACACTTTATAAAAGTCGTCTTCTATTTTTGCTTCCCGCTCAATAATCGACGCAATGGTGAGCACCTCGTGCCAATCCTCCGGGGCAACCCCGGCACTCTCCAACCGACGTGTTGTGGTGTCTACGAGAGCCTGTATGACCGTCTCTGCGCTGGTTCCCCATTCAAAGGTGTAAGTGGCGGGGGCGAGATACCCCTCGAGTGTTCCGGTGGGTGGGTCGATTCCGTACCGGGTGGGGTCTTCGACGGCTGCTTCCAGATCGGCGAGAGGTATCGATGTGTTATCGGCGATGCGAAGGAGTGCATCGCTGACTCGCGTGCCTTCAATGATGACAAACCGGTATTCGGCGCGGTTGGCGTTATCTCGGAGGGCGTCAATGGCTTGCGCCGCGGACATTTCGGACAGTAGCCGATACGTTCCCGGCTGGAAGACGATGGAAGAGTCAAGCAACAAAATGTTGTACACCGACTCGAAGGAAGCGGTGACTCCTTCGGCGGCCAGCTTCCGGGCAACCACTTCACCAATGTCGCCGGGTTCAACGGTGATGAGAACTTCTGGTTCTGTGCCGGGACCCTCAAAGTCGGCGATCTCGGCGGTACCGAAAAGGTCTTGAACCACTTCGCCGTATTGACCCCACGCCCACACCCCACCGCCCACCAGTCCGCCCAGAAGGACAAACACGGTGATGAGAACACCGATGCTCGCCCGGCGGTGGGCGGATCGATCGTCGTGTTGGGGTTCTGACCCGGAGGTGAGCGTCTGGTCGTTTTGGGGACGCAGGAGGGCTTCAAACTCGTCGTCAGTCATGGACGTCCTCCCCGACTACGAACCCCGGTGCGGCCCCGGTGTTCTTTTCCGTATCCAGACAATGTTGCAAAATGATAACAGCCGAAGCCTGGTCAATCATCGGTTTCGCCGATTTCACAGACTTTCCGCTCTGGTGGAGACCCGCCATCGCACTCACTGTGGAGAGGCGTTCGTCGACGAGTCGCACCGGAACACCCACTTCCCGGTTCAACATTTGCGCGAACTCCACTGCATCATCGGTTGACGGCGTATGGTGACCCGCCATGTTAAGGGGCAGCCCCACCACCACTTCAACAGGCAAGTAGTCGCTGACAAGACTGCCCAGTGTCTCCAGCGCCTCATCTCTCGTCACCGTGTCGACGGGAACCGCCATCACACCGTCTGGATCAGAGCGGGCAATACCGACCCGAGCTCGCCCCACATCAACCGCGAGCCTGACACCGGGCCTGATGCTCACTCGGAAAGGCTCCGTCGAATGTCAGCCAGCGCCGGCTCCAGTTGGGCGGCATCCGGCCCACCTCCCTGGGCGAGGCCAGCCTTACCACCGCCGCCACCACCCAGAACACCAGACGCTGTTTTCACCAATGCTGATGCGTCAACACCATCGTCTTGGGCTCCCCGGGACACCACGGAAATCACGGTTGCGCGGCCGTCGTTGACCGAGGCCAGCACCACCACACTGGTGTCACCGAGGGTTTGTGAAACCTTTTGGGCAATGGTTCGCAGGTCGTCGGCGCTGGCCACGTCCGGGACGGTGGTGACCAGGGTGGGTCGACCGGAAATCTGTTCGGCTGCCCCCACCAAACCGGGCACCAAGTCACCTTGGGATTGTTGGCGGAGTTTGACAATAGTTTTTTCGAGAGCTCTCACCTGCTCCACCAGGTCGCCGACCCGGCTGGGAATTTCTTCCCGTGGTGTCTTTAGCAGTTCAGATAGCCTGCCCACGATTTCTCTTTCCACGCTGAAGTCTTTGACCGCCGCGATACCGACGAGCGCTTCGACACGTCTCGCCCCGGCGCTGACCGAGTTCTCTCCCACCAAGTTGATAACGCCGATTTGGGCGGAGCGCTCCACGTGCGTTCCGGCACACAACTCTCTCGACCACGGGCCACCAATGTCGACCATGCGAACAACGTCGCCATACTTTTCGCCAAACAGGGCCATGGCGCCCGCCGCTTTGGCCTCATCGACGGGAAGAATTTTTGTCGTTACTTCAAGGTCGTCGGTGACAGCCTGATTCGCAATGGTTTCGATTTGGGCGCGCTGATCATCGGAAAGTGATTTCGTCCACGAAAAATCCAAACGCAAATATCCGGGCCGGTTCAACGAACCCGCCTGGGTGGCGTGTGACCCGAGAGTGTCACTGAGGGCCGCGTGAATGAGGTGGGTGGCGGAGTGTGCTTGGCGGGCCTCTTTCCGGTTGGCCGCATCCACTTCGACCCTCACCTGTGCGCCCACAACCAACTCCCCCGAGGTGACCCTCACCCGGTGCGAGATCAACCCGGGGACAGGCTTTTGGACATCCAGGACGCTCGCCACGGCCCCATCGCCGACGAGGGCCCCGCGGTCAGCAACCTGCCCCCCCGATTCCGCGTAGAGCGAGGTTTCACGGAGGATGACTTCGGCGGTGTCCCCAGCTTGCACCCGGTCGACGCTTCGCCCCTCGCTGATGAGGCCCACAATGGTGGAGTCGTTGACGAGTTCGTCGTAACCGCAGAAAACGGTTTCGCCCAGTCCGCGGAACTCTCCGTAAACGCTGAGGTCACCAACAAGGGATTTTTTGGACTTGGCGTCTTCTTTGGCTCGGGTGCGCTGCTGGGCCATCAGGGTGGTAAATGTGTCCTGGTCGACACCCAACCCCGCCTCATCAGCCATTTCTAGTGTGAGGTCAATCGGGAAACCGTAAGTGTCGTGAAGGAGAAAAGCGACATCGCCGGGAATCGCTGCATCACCGGATTTTTTGGCCTTGTCGACGTGAGTGTCGAGAATGGTGGTGCCGGCTTCAAGGGTGCCGAGGAACGATTCTTCTTCAGCATTGGCTAACTGGGAGACGCGGTCATACTCGGTGAGAATATCCGGATAGGCAGGCGCCATGGCATCCCGGGAGGCAGCAAAGAGTTCGGGGAAGCTGGCGTCGTGGACACCCAAGAGTCGCATGGAGCGGATGGAGCGGCGAAGAAGACGGCGGAGAACATAGCCTCGGGCGTCGTTGCTGGGGGCGACGCCGTCGGTCATCAACATGAGTGCGCTTCGAACATGGTCGGCCACAACACGCATGCGCACGTCGTCGTCCGGGTTGGCCCCGTAGCGTTTCCCCGACAGTTCACTGGCTTTATCCAACACCGGACGTACCTGGTCGATTTCATACATGTTTTGGACACCCTGTTTGATGAACGCCACCCGTTCCATTCCCATACCGGTGTCGATGTTCTTACTGGGCAGCTCACCCACAATGTCAAAGTCGATTTTCGACCGAACATTTTCGATCAAATACTGCATGAACACGAGGTTCCAAATTTCGAGATACCTCGTGTCGTCAACTGCCGGACCGCCCTCTGGCCCAAACTCTGGACCCCGGTCGAAGTAGATTTCCGAACAGGGGCCGGCAGGTCCAGGTTGGCCGGTTGACCAGTAGTTATCTTCCCGGCCAAAACGCTGAATGCGGTCGTCGGGCAGTCCAGCAATCTGCTTCCACAACCCAAACGCTTCGTCGTCGTCCTCATAGACGGTCACCCAGAGGTCCTTCTCGGCGAACCCAAAACCCCCGTCAGTTTCGGAGCTGGTGAGAAGTTCCCACGCATAAGAAATGGCGCCCTCTTTGAAATAGTCACCAAACGAAAAATTCCCGTTCATTTGGAAAAACGTGCCGTGTCGGGTGGTTTTTCCGACCTCTTCAATGTCGAGGGTGCGGATACATTTTTGAACGCTGGTTGCCCGCGGGAAAGGGGCTGGAACAACACCGGTCAGGTAGGGAATGAAAGGCACCATCCCGGCGACGGTGAACATGAGTGTGGGGTCGTCGCTCACCAGCGACGCTGACGGAACAACGGTGTGACCGCGGTCACCAAAAAACGTTAACCACCGGCGTTGAATATCAGCAGTGTCCATGCCCTATCCGCTTTCCCCTAGTTGTTTCGCTGGCCGAGGCCTTCAACGACGCCGTCAACAAATCCGTCAACCGTCTGTTCAACACGTTCACGAACCTCGCGACCAGCTGGCGTCTGAGCCAACACAATCCAGCCGACAACCCCGACGACAATGCCCGCAATAAATGCTCCAATGTCTTTCATCGCCACCTCCTTCTCTCTTCCGGCACCCACTCCACGATAGGCGAAAACCGTCCGGTCAAAACACTGACCAGACGGTTTTCGGTCAGTGTTAGCGTGCGGCGTAGTATTCGACGACGAGCTGAACGTCACAGGTCACTGGGACCTCGTCACGCTTGGGTCGGCGAGTAAGCACTGCCTGCAGTTTGTCGATTTCCACGTCCAAGTAGCCGGGAACCGGAGGTAACACTTCTTGGTGGGCGCCGGCAGCGGCCACCTGGAAGGGGTCCATTTCTTCGGACTTTGGCTTCACGTGAATCATCTGACCGGGCTTCACCCGGAAAGAGGGTCGGTCGACCAGCTGGCCGTTGACCATGATGTGACGGTGAACGACCATCTGACGGGCTTGGGCGGTTGTGCGTGCGAAACCGGCACGCAAAACGAGCGCGTCGAGGCGCATTTCCAGAAGCTCGACAAGCGCTTCACCAGTTCGACCGCTCGCCTTGCGGGCTTCTCCGAAGACGCGGCGCAGCTGCGCTTCACGGATACCGTACTGGGCGCGCAGACGCTGTTTCTCCCGAAGGCGAACGGCATAGTCACTGTCAGCCTTGCGGCGGGTGCGACCGTGCTCGCCCGGAGGGTAGGGGCGCTTTTCCAAATAGCGGGCAGCTTTGGGGGTCAGAGGAATTCCGAGTGCGCGGGACAGTCGGGACTTTGACCGGGTACGAGACGTTGTGGACACGGGGTAGTAGCTCCTTATGAGACATAGCTTGTGGACTGGCGACGGAATCGAGGGACATCGTCACCGATGGTGCAAGGCTACAAAGCACCGCCCTGATGGTGTCAGGTGTCCGCAGCCGCACGGTTACCTGGTCCAAGGCCAGGTTTTACCCTAGCAGGATTTAACTCTCTTCACCATTTTCGCGGTTGGGGGTGTCTTCACCGGTGGGTGCGGGCGGCGGGGTGCCATCAATAATGGATCGCAACACCTGATGCCGGGCACCCAGTGTTGCTTCACTCCCCCGTGGCGTGGGTTGGTAGTACCGGGTGCCGGTCAACTCGTCCGGTAAATATTGAGCCTGGTTGACGCCACGGGGTGCGTTGTGGCTGTACACGTAACCGGTGCCGTGGCCGAGCGTTGTGGCCCCCGGGTAGTGGGCGTCTCGAAGGTGCGGGGGCACATTACCCGCCTTTCCGGCCCGAATATCGGCTATGGCGGCGTTGATGGCGTTGTAACTGGCGTTTGACTTGGGCGCCAACGCCACATACACCGTAGCTTCGGCAAGAGGGATGCGCCCCTCAGGCATTCCGATGAAGGTGACCGCGTCTGCCGCCGCTTGGGCGATGACGAGGGCTTGAGGGTCGGCCAATCCAACATCTTCCGCGGCCAGAATGACGAGCCGGCGAGCAATAAACCGGGGGTCTTCTCCCGCTTCGACCATTCTGGCCAAATAGTGAATGGCCGCGTCGGCGTCGGACCCTCGCACGCTTTTGATAAACGCGCTGACAACGTCATAGTGCTGATCGCCTGCTCGGTCGTAGGACACTGTCGCGCGGTTGATGGCCTCTTCGACGTCTTCACGGGAAACCGGAATGGGAGGTTCACGGTCGGGGTGCTTCGCCACGGCAACCGCGGCAGCAGCATCGAGGGCGGTGAGTGCTCGCCTGGCGTCCCCACCCGAGAGCCGGACAATGTGTTCAGTGATCAGATCATCGACCGCCACGCACCCCGCTAAGCCCCGAGTATCAGTGACCGCCCTGGCGATGAGTGTTGCCAGATGGTTGTCAGACAGAGCCTCCAGCCGCAACAGCAAACTTCTCGATAGGAGAGGCTGAATAACCGAAAAAGACGGGTTTTCTGTGGTGGCGGCAATGAGGACCACCACACCGTTTTCGACACCGGGCAAAAGTGCGTCCTGTTGCGCTTTGGAGAAGCGGTGAATCTCGTCGAGGAAAAGCACCGGAACGGCTTGTCCGGTGTCGATGAGGCGTCTGGCGTGGTCCATGGACTCTCGCACGTCTTTGACCGACGCGGTCACCGCAGACAGTTCGATGAAGGTGCGGCCTGACGACCTCGCCACCACTTGCGCGAGGGTCGTTTTTCCTGTTCCTGGCGGTCCGAAAAGAATCACAGACTGGCCTGGCCTGGTCGACTCCGGGTTGGCGAGTTGTCGAAGCGGTGACCCGTCGCCCAAAAGGTGTTCCTGGCCGACAATCTCATCAAGGCTCACCGGACGCATGGCGGCAGCCAAAGGCCGCCTATGGTCGAATAAAGCCGGTGTGTCACTCACGTTGCCATGCTACCGGCGGGGAGTGACCTGCACTCTCTATACAATGGGGTGCCGGCAATCGGCGACTAGACCCCGAGGAGTGCGCGTGGTGAAGAAGAACCCGGCCGGTGGTGTTGACCAGAGGCTTCGTGTGTATCAGGCCAGGCAGGCTGTCCACGACACCCAGGTGAAGCGCCGTCAGCGCGACCAGTATGCCGGTGTTGCCGGCGCCGTCGTGGCAGTCCTCATCGCTTCCCTCGCTTACTGGGGCTGGTCAGTGGGGCCGGGAAGCCCGGGCGCAGAGTTTGATGACCAGGCTGACCTGTTGGAACAGATCAGTGAAGCGCTTGAGGCTGGCGAGGGAGAAGGCGTCGACGATGGCGTGCCTGATATTGCGTTGAGCGAATTTCGACGCTGGGACGCCGAGGTCGACATTGACGGCATTGCCGTGGGGCTGGAGTTGAACGGTTTTGTTGCCCCGCAGGCGGTCGCGAGTTTTGTGACCCTCGCCAGTGAGGGGTTTTTCGATGACACCCAGTGTCACCGTCTGACAACGGAGAATATTTTCGTATTGCAGTGTGGGGACCCGGATGGCACGGGGCAGGGTGGTCCGGATTATCGTTTTGGTCCGATTGAGAATGCTCCCGCAGATGACTTCTACCCCGCAGGTACTCTTGCGATGGCGCGGGTCTCTGGAGATGGTTTTTCGATGGGTTCCCAGTTTTTCATTGTGTATGAAGACACCTTTATTGGTTCAGACCAAGCCGGCGGTTACACAGTCTTTGGTCGGGTGACGGCTGGTCTTGACGAATTAGTCTCCGGAGTCATTGACCAGGGCGTTGTCGATGAGGCCGCAGATGGTCGACCGGTCGCAGACGCCCGAATTTCTCGTATCACAATCCGATAAGCAAATGGCTAAACGGCGCTTGGCAAAGGTTTTCCTGATAGTAGGCTTAGCGACGCAATCAACGATGTTGAAAAATTTGAGGTGTGATGTCTGAACTGGCCACCGAGTGGGGTCGTGTCGACTCTTCGGGCACTGTTTTTGTGAAACTTGATGGTGACTGGGTTACCGTGGGAAGTTTCCCAGACGGAACGCCTGAAGAAGCTCTTGCCCTCTACGAGAAGAAACACGCCGACCTTGAAGCACAGGTTGTCCTGGCCGAGCAGAGGCTGAAAGCGGGAGCGAATGCGAAAGACATTGGGCGAAGCGTCGACAAATTGACCGCAGAGTTGGCCACCCCAGGCTCCGTGGGAGACATTGTGTCCCTGCGTGCCCGCGTCGTGGCGGTCGGTGAGGCGCTGGGCCCCATGCTGGAGGCCCAGCGGGCTGAACGCGACAAGGCACAGGCGGAAGCAATTGCTCACCGTGAAAAACTGGTCTCTTCAATGGAAGAGTTGGCTGGCGTTGACGCCGCCCAGATTCGGTGGAAAGACACGACAGCGAAAATGACCGAACTGTTCACCGCCTGGCAGGAACATCAACAGTCCGGGCCGCGGCTGCCGAAAGCCACCGGCGATGAACTGTGGAAGAGGTTTCGGGCTGCCCGAAACAGGCTCGATAAGGCCCGACGGAATCACTTTCAGGAGCGCGATAAGGCCAATAAGGAAGCCAAGAGTGTCAAGCGTGAATTGATTGACAAAGCTGAAGCGTTAGCCCCGAAGGGGGCTGACGGTGTTTCTCAATACCGCGAACTGTTGGAGCAGTGGAAAAAGGCCCCTCGCGCGTCGAGAAGCGTTGACGACGCACTGTGGTCAAAGTTTAAAGCGGCCGGTGATGTGTTGTACCAGGCGAAGACCGCCAATGACAACGCTGCTGACGAAGCGAATAAAGAAAACGGTGAAGCTAAACGGGCTCTTATCGATAAGTATTCAACGATTCTTGACCAGGCTGACTACGAAGCGGCCTCCCAGGCTCTTCGCCAGTTCCATGACGAGTTCAAAAGAATAGGTCCCGTGCCTCGCGCCGAGGTAAAAACGATCGACCAGAAGGTCCGAGCCTTCGACGCTCACGTCAAAGCTCTCCACGAAAAACATTGGCGGGATAACGACCCGGAAAAGAAAGCGCGAAGCAACAGCTTCCTTGAGCAGCTCACCGAGCAGATTGCCTCTTTAGAGCAGCGGATTGCTGAAGCCGACAAAGCCGGAGACAAGGCACTGGTGTCGGACCTCACGGCTGAGCGGGATGCGAAAGTCTCCTGGCTGGCTGCACTAGGCGCGCAGTAACGCCAGTTATCCACCACTTTCCGCCCGGCCACCCGCCGGCGGCCGGTTCAGGTCATAATCCGGCGATGACCACAGACTATTCTGACCTCACGGCTCGTGTTCTCGACGGCGAAGCGCTTCGCATCGGTGAGTTGTTTTGGCCGCGCCCCGAACCGCCACTCATCATGGAACGGGCAAAACTGGTCCGCGCGGCGATACCGTCGGGGACGATCGCCGCGGGGGTCAGCGCCGGGTGGGTGTGGACGGGGATGGGGATCCCCACTCCCCTGTCCCTGATTGCTTCAGCGTCTCCTGCCCCGTCACCACTTCTCCGACACGAATGGAGAATTCGGGGTCGTCAGCTTCAGCCCTCGCACATCACCGTGCTTGGGCCCCTGACCCTCCTGACACGTCATGCCACTATTGACGAGTTGTGGCAGTGTGAGGCGTCCGATGAGGTGGCTGCCGCGCAACTTTTTTGGTTGAAGGCTGCACCGCCTGCAGGCGCAGAGGGGAAAGCTAAACGTCGGATGCAATTGGTGCTCTACTGGCGCGCTTCCTACCCGTGGGCGACCCGGTAGACGTCGTAAACAGCGTCAATTCGCCTCACAGAGCTCAATACCCGCTCCAGGTGGGTGACGTCTCCCATTTCGAAAATGAATCGGCTTATCGCCAACCTGTCGTCTGACGTGTGAACGGTGGCGGAAAGAATGTTGACATGGTGTTCAGACAACACCCGTGTCACATCAGACAGCAGGCCGGGACGGTCGAGCGCTTCGATTTGAATGTGAACGAGGAAAACAGCACCTTTTGTCCCCGCCCACTCCACCTCAATCATGCGCTCAGGGTTTTCCAACAGTGATTGAATGTTGGTGCATGTCGCCTGGTGAACACTGACACCCGTTCCGCGGGTCACAAAACCGAGAATGTCATCACCGGGAACAGGTGTGCAGCATCGTGCCAGCTTGACCAAGATGTCTGGCGCCCCGCGAACCAATACTCCCGATTCGCTACTTTTTGGCATCGAGCGAATCCCGCGCAGCGGTATTTGCTCATCGCCGAGAGATTCTTGGTCGTCAGCGATGGTGGCGAGAAGCTTTTCAATCACCGACTGGGTGGAGATGTGTCCCTCACCGACAGCTTGGTAGATGGCTTCGACATTGTCGAGGTGAAGCTGGGTCAACACTTGGGCTAAAGAATCTTGTGTGAGCAGGCGTTTGATGGGCAGGTTCTGTTTCCGCATTGCCCGACCAATGGAATCCTTTCCTTGCTCAATGGCCTCATCGCGCCGTTCTTTGGTGAACCATTGGCGAATTTTTGATTTTGCACGGTGGCTGGTGACAAAGGCCAACCAGTCTTTACTCGGTCCCGCGTCGGGGTTCTTTGACGTGAACACTTCGACTGAGTCACCACTTGACAGTGGGGTATCAAGCGGCACAAGTCGGCCGTTGACTCGTGCACCCATTGCCCGGTGTCCGACTTCGGTGTGAACCGCATACGCAAAGTCAACTGGTGTGGCGCCGGAGGGCAACCCCACAACTTTGCCTTTCGGGGTAAAAACGTAGACCTCTTTCGCACCGATTTCGTACCGGAGAGTGTCGAGAAACTCTTCAGGGTCGGGGGTTTCTTCTTGCCAGTCGGACAGGTGCGCCAACCAGGCCATTTCGGTCTGCTGGGTGGAGGGTCCCGCGACCTGGTCGGGGTGGCGCTTTTGCTCTTTGACTTTGTCTTTGGTGCCCCACTGCTGGTTCTCCTTATATTTCCAGTGAGCTGCAACACCAAACTCTGCACGGTGGTGCATATCGTGGGTGCGGATTTGAATTTCCACCGGGCGGCCCTGGGGGCCGTATACGGTGGTGTGAAGCGACTGGTACAGGTTGAACTTGGGTGTTGCGATGTAGTCCTTGAACCTGCCGGGCATCGGATTCCAGCGGGCGTGGACGGCGCCAAGCGCCGCATAACAGTCCCGGATGCTTCCCACCAGAATTCGGATTCCGGTGAGGTCGTGGATGTCAGAAAAGTCGCGACCTCGAACGATCATTTTCTGATAAATCGAGTAATACTGTTTGGGCCGCCCTCCCACGTCAGCTTTGGTCTTTGCCTGGCGCAAATCTGATCGCACGGTGTCCAATACACCGTCGACGAAAGCTTCCCGCTCGGGCGACCGGTCGCGGACCAGAGACTCAATTTCGACATACAACTTGGGGTGCAAAACGGCGAAAGCCAAATCTTCGAGTTCCGCTTTAATGGTTTGAATTCCAAGCCGGTGGGCCAGCGGTGTGTAAATGTCGAGGGTTTCCTGGGCTTTACGTTTTGCGGAGTCTGGTTCAACAAAACCCCATGTGCGGGCGTTGTGAAGACGATCGGCTAGCTTGACCACCAAGACACGAATGTCTTTGGACATGGCGACGATCATCTTTCGAACAGTTTCGGCCTGAGCACTGTCGCCATATTTGAGCCGGTCAAGCTTCGTCACACCGTCAACCAACATGGCGATTTCGTCACCGAACTCGGCGCGAAGGGTGTCCAAGGAATACCCCGTGTCTTCGACCGTGTCATGCAGGAGTGCGGCGGCGACGGTTTTCGGACCCAACCCCAAGTCGGCCAGTATTTGGGCGACGGCAACCGGATGGGTGATGTACGGCTCGCCACTTTTACGCAACTGACCTTCGTGGGCATCCCGGGCAATACGGAAACTGCGTTCGATGACGCCCAGGTCTGCTCGGGGGTGATTACGCTTCACCGTTCGCATCACATCACCCAAACCACCGGTATCTTCGGCGCGGTGAAAAAGCCTGGGGAGGAGGCTGCGCAAGCTGGTGGAGGCAGCCGTCGTCATGTCACTAGCCACTCACACCACCTCCGGTTACCAGTGTAAGTCGGATTGGCTCGGGAACTGCTCTCAGGCTAGCGAACCGCCCCAGATCCTTGCTTTTGGGGCCGTTTGCGTTGAATACCCAGTTTCTGTGATTCGGGTTCGTTGTCGCGCAGGTGAACATACATCGGACCGGCAAGAAACACCGACGAATAGGTTCCCACTAACACGCCGATAAACAGCGCCAGGGCAATATCGCGAAGGGTTCCCGCACCCAGCAGGAATGATCCGATAAACAAAATGGCGCCCACCGGCAATACCGCCACCACCGACGTGTTGATGGATCGGACAAGTGTTTGATTTATCGCGAGGTTGGCGAGTTCGGCGAACGTTTTGGTAGAGCTCTCCCCCACCTCGGACGTATTCTCACGTACTTTGTCAAACACCACCACGGTGTCATAGAGGGAATACCCCAACACGGTGAGGAACCCGATGACGGCGGCCGGGGTGATCTCGAACCCGAGCACCCCGTATACGCCGGCCGTAATAATGACGTCGTGCACGAGCGCCGTCATCGCGGCCACGGACATCTTCCAGGTCCGAAAATACAGCGCCATCACGATAAACACGAGGATGAGGAACACCACCAGGCCGCGAAGGGCCTGATTTGTCACATCCTGGCCCCACGTAGCGCCAATAAATGAGGCGGTGACCTGCGACACTGGCACGTCGTAGGCTCCGGCGAGTGTTTCACGAAGGTCGAGGGTTTCCTCTTGGGTCAGTTGTTCGGTTTGAATGCGGACACTGTCACCACCGACAATGCTTGCTCTCGGGTTTGACCCGACACCGACAAACGTGTTGACGGCGTCGACACCGATCTGTTCTTCCAGGACGGCCGGTTGGCTGACACGGAATTCGGAGCCCCCCCGGAACTCGATACCGAAAACTAAACCACCCCGAGCAATGGTGGTGACCACCATGAAAATGACCAGCGCAATACCGATTGTGTACCAGACCATGCGTTTACCGACGAAGTTGAACGACTTCTCGCCGGTGTACAAGCCATTTCCTAGGCGGACCAGTCTGGTGGACATTACTTCTCACCCTTCTTTCCGCCAGCTATAGCGCCATCAAGTTCGGCAGCTTTCCGCTCGGCAATCGTCTGACGCTTCAAAGCCTCACGGCTACTTCTGGCCACCGCGACCTTGTCCTGGTCAACCGGGGCTCGGAACTTGGCTCGCCCACGATAGACCGCTCCCAGAGCGTTCGGGTCGAGACCTGACAGCGGGTGACCGCTGGAGAAGAACCTGGTGCGGGCTAAGAGTTTCACCACGGGCGCGGTAAACAAGGTCACAATAATCAGGTCGACAACAGTGGTGAGACCAAACGTAAACGCAAAGCCTCGAACGTTGCCCACAGCGAGGGCATACAACACAACTGCTGCGAGCAGTCCGACCGTGTCGGAGGCGAGGATGGTTCTAAATGCTCTCCTCCACGCCGCTTGAACAGCAGACTCGAGTGTTTTTCCGTCTCGCAGTTCGTCACGTATTCGCTCAAAGAAGACAATAAACGAGTCGGCAGTAATACCGATTGCCACCACCAGGCCGGTGACACCGGCCAGAGACAGACGATAACCCTGCGAATTAGACAGGAAGGTGATCAGGAAATAGCTGAGCGTGAACGCCACGACCAGCGATGTCACGGTCACCAGACCAAGCAAGCGGTATTGGAACAGCGAGTAGAGAATCACCAACAGCAGACCAATACCGCCGGCAATCAGACCACTTTGGAGTTGGCTGACGCCGAGGGTGGCGGTGATGGTTTCGGATGATTGAACCTGAAAGCCAATGGGAAGGGCGCCGAACTTCAACTGGTCGGCCAGGATGCCCGCCGATTCTTGAGTGAAGTTTCCACTAATTTGTGGGCGGCCATCGGTGATGGCGGCCAGGGTTCTGGGGGCTGAAATGACCTGTCCGTCTAAGACGATGGCGAACTGGTTTCTCACCCCCTCCAGGGTGATCAGACGCTCGGTCACACTGCGGAATGCGTCCGTCCCGGGGCCATCAAACTCGAGGAAAACCCCCCACTCGTTGGTGGACACACCTTGGGGGCCGGGGACAAGCCCGGAGGTCGCGTCGGTGATCGACTCACCACCGACTTCGACGGGACCGAGGATATATTTCGCGAAACCGTCGGTGCTGCACGCCACCAGCGGTTTGGTGGGGTCTGCAATGTTGGCGCCGTCCAGGTCAAGAATGAAACAGTTCTTCGCCTGAAATTCAGCGTCCAGCTCGGGAGTGATCCACGCCAAATCACTGGGGTTGACCGGTTCAACAAAGTTGGTGTCATCGAATTCGACAATGGGAGGGGCGCCGATGCCATCTTCTGGGGTGGCAGGCCCGGAGATCAGAACAGGCCGGAACTCCAGCTTCGCTGACGACTGGATACGCTCCAGTGTGGCTCGGTCAGGCTCTCCAGGAATTCCCACCACAATGTTGGTTCCCCCCTGCGTGGAGACCTGTGCTTCTGCGACACCGCTCGCATCAACACGCTGACGAATGATGGCGACCGCCTGATCCAACTGCTCATCGGTGACGGTCTGCCCTTCAGCCAGTTGGGCTTCGAGAATGATCTGTGTTCCCCCCTGCAGGTCGAGGGCAAGTTTGGGGACCCACTGACCTTCATCTTGGAAAACAGCGGACGCTGTTCCGCCGACAACAAGGGCAAAGAGGACACCCAGCCAGAGCAGCGCGCGTGCCGACTGGCGGCGGACAGTGTTCTTCGCCACGAGAACCCTTCAGGTTAGGCCGGATTTTTTCCGGTGTTAGGAGTCTTTGTTGTCTGTGGTGGACGATTCGGAGTCATCAGCTGATTCGTCAACTTCTGGCTGCGGTTCGTCTTCGACCACTTTGGTGAGAGTTTGGCGGTGGACACGCAACAGCGTTCCGGAACCTGCGTCGATGACTGCCACATTGGTGTCATCGTCGATCGAGACAACGTTGGCAAATAAGCCGAAAGAGGTCATCACTTCAGCACCGGGCTGCAGTTTCTCTTGCAGCTCCATTTGCGTTTGGCGCTGCTTTCTGGAGTTTCTCACCATGAACATGACAAGGAGCGCTAACGCGCCAATCATTATTACTTCAAGACCCACGTTGCTCCAGCCTTCCGCATCGATTGTGGGTGGCGGAATAAGCCACTCACCCCGTCAACTATAGGTCATCCAGGATGGGAGCTTCACGCCCAAGGTGTCGCCACGCCAAGCTTGTCGCCACCCGGCCCCGGGGTGTTCTGACAATGAAACCCTGCCTGACCAGGAACGGCTCCACAACAGCTTCAATGGTTTCGGCTTCTTCACCAACCGACACGGACAGTGTTCCCAAGCCCACTGGGCCGCCACCGAACCGGGTGAGCAAAATGTCTAACACTTGTCGGTCGAGACGGTCGAGCCCCCACTCGTCAACGTCATAGAGGTCGAGGGCAGCTTTGGCATCATCAATGGGCGAGTTGCCGCCGTGAACTTTCTGGTAGTCGCGAACTCGCCGAAGCAAACGGTTCGCGATTCGTGGCGTCCCACGGGAGCGCTTAGCTATTTCTTCGAGTGCATCCGCGGTGAGGGTCACCCCTAATACTCCGGCAGAGCGTTTGACGACGTCGACCAGTTCGCCGGTGTCGTAATACTCAAGGTGGGCAGTAAACCCAAACCGGTCGCGCAAAGGGTTCGGCAAAAGTCCGCTCCTGGTTGTGGCGCCAACCAGCGTGAAGGGAGCCAACTCGAGAGGCAAGGTGGTCGCGCCTGGCCCTTTCCCCACCATGATGTCGATGCGGAAATCTTCCATCGCCAGGTAGAGCATTTCCTCGGCAGGTCTGGCCATCCGGTGAATTTCATCAATAAACAAGACTTCACCCGGGGTGAGGGAGGACAATACGGACGCCAAATCCCCTGCGTGCTGAATGGCTGGCCCGCTGGACATTCGAAGGGGTTGCCGGGACTCTTCGGCAACAATCATGGCGAGTGTTGTTTTTCCCAAACCGGGGGGCCCGGACAGCAGAATATGGTCGGGCGTTCTGTTGTCGAGGGAGGCCGCGTCTAGGAGAAGCTTTAGCTGTCTTCTGACCTTGTGTTGGCCGATGAATTCGTCGAGTGTGGACGGGCGAAGGGCTGACTCGAACTGGACTTCCTGGTCAGACAGGGCATCAGGGTTCACGGCCTCCCCGCTCATCGGCTCTCCCCCGACACCGTTTTGGGCCCCAAGAGGGCCAAGGCGCGTCTGACCAGTTCCGTCACCGGTGGGGTCTCGCTCTCGACCGCTGACACCACGTCGTCTACTGCCTGCCCCGCCACTTTTTCACTCCAGCCCAATCCCATCAGTGCCTGGACAATATCGTGTCGAGCGCTGACGGTCAGGGAATTATCCCCAGGGGTCGGCGTGCTGGTGTCAGCGCTGGTCAAGTGAGCTATTTTTCCGCTGAGGCTCACAATGATGAGCTTCCCCGTTTTTGGGCCAATCCCACTGACTGCGGTAAACGCTTTGTCGTCTTCGCGGGTAATGGCGTGGGCAATGTCACCGGCGGTCATTTCACTCAACACACCCAGGGCTGATTTGGGGCCGACGCCATTCACGGATCGCAACAGGTCGAAAACTTGGCGGTCCTCGAGGGTGGCGAACCCGTAGAGGCTCATGTCGTCTTCACGAACAACCAGCGCAGTGTGGAGGAGGGTGTCTTCACCGACGCGAAGTTGGCGAAGCGTCCGCCCCGGCACAAGCGCGAAGAGGCCGACTCCTCCCACATCAACGACAACGCCGCCGGCAGTGTGAGCGGTGACGGTTCCTCGGAGAGTGGCGATCACTGTTTCAGCTTAGGTTGCTTGGCCTTCTTCTCAGCTTCTCGCCACGCACGTTGTGCGGGAGTTTCTGTCGTCGCCTTCCCTGTGGACGACTGCCCCCCGCCTCGCCACGCTTCCGTAATTGCCAGGGCAAGCGCGTCAGCGGCGTCCGCGGGGGTGGGCGCTTCGGGGAGTTTCAGAATCCTCGTCACCATGTGTGTCACTTGCGCTTTGTCTGCTTGCCCGTATCCGGTCACGGCCGCTTTGATTTCACTGGGTGTCCGTGTGGCAACCGGGAGGCCGCGACCGCCTGCCAGAGCAATGACGATGCCCGATACTTGCGCTGTTCCCATCACAGAGTGTTTATTGTGTTGGGCAAAGACTTGCTCCAGGGCAACAACGTCGGGCAAATATTCATCAAAGAGGGCGCCAAGACTTGTCTGCAACGCCACCAAGCGGTCGGTGATGTCATCGGTGGGAGGGGTGCGAAGCACCTCCACATGAACCAGTGACACCTGGTTGCCCCGCCCGGTGTCGATCACACCGACACCTAGTCTGGTGAGGCCTGGATCAACGCCGAGGATACGCATGGGGTACTAGTCGGCTTCGGCTAGAGCCGCTTCCACCTCAGGGGTCAGATCGACGTTAGTGAACACGTTTTGAACATCATCACAGTCTTCCAACGCATCGACCAAGCGGAAAACTTTCTGCGCGGTGTCTACGTCTGGTTGGACCTGCACGGTGGCCACAAACTCTGCTTCAGCTTGGTCGTAATCGATACCAGCAGCTTGGACAGCTTTTCTCACCTCCACCAGATCGGACGGGTCCGTCACCACTTCAAAGCCCTCGCCCCGGTCGATGACCTCTTCAGCGCCGGCATCCAGCACCGCGAGCAGCACGTCGTCTTCGGTGAGGCTGTCGGTTTTGGTGATCGCAATGACGCCTTTGCGGGAAAAGTTGTAGGCAACGCTCCCTGGGTCGGCCATGGTGCCACCGTTGCGGCTCATAATGGTGCGCACCTCTGCGGCGGCCCTGTTGCGGTTATCAGTTAAACATTCAATCAACAGGGCTACGCCCCCCGCCCCGTACCCCTCGTACATGATCGTTTGGTAGTCGATAGCTTCACCACTGAGCCCCGCGCCGCGTTTCACAGCGCGGTCAATATTGTCGTTCGGGACGGACGTCTTTTTAGCCTTTTGAATGGCGTCCGCGAGGGTGGGGTTTCCGGCAGGGTCTGCGCCGCCAATTTTGGCGGCCACTTCAATGTTTTTAATCAGCTTCGCGAAGCTTTTTGCTCGCTTCGCGTCGATGACAGCTTTTTTGTGTTTGGTTGTCGCCCACTTGGAATGACCGGACATAAAACAACACTCACCTTACCTACTTGACGGACAGCTCCTAGTTTAGCTCTCGCAGTGGATGTCGGCCTGGAACTGTTCACGCGCGACGATGTCCAGGAACCGCTCATGCAGGCGGGTGTCACCGGTTACTTCAGGGTGAAAAGCCAACGCCAGAATGTTTTCCCCCTCGCACGCGACAACCTCCCCGGTGGGCAGCGTGGCCAACACTCTCACACCAGCGCCGACGTGGGTGACAATCGGTGCGCGAATAAACGACACATCGACCGGGCCGCCGTCGATGTCGTCAACGTTGAGGGCGACGTCAAAAGACTCTTTTTGCGAACCAAAAGCGTTGCGCTTCACTGTCACGTCTAACCCCCCCAGGGTTTGCTGCCCGCTGATGGCATCGTCGAGTCGGTCCGCGAGCATGATCATCCCCGCACAGGTACCCAACACCGGCATTCCCTGGGCAATGAGGTCACGCAGGGGGGCATATAGGCCAAAGATGCGTGTCAGTTTGTCCATGACGGTCGACTCCCCGCCGGGGATGACCAGCCCGGCAATGCCGGTCACATCTTTGCACTGCCTGATCTCAACAACCGGTGCGCCAAGGCTTTCTAGCATGCGGCGGTGTTCCGCCACATCGCCTTGCAAGGCGAGTACCCCGATGGGTGCCTGACTACCACCCACGCTCAGCCAGGCGGTGGGGTGCGGGGAGGTCGGCAACGTTGATGCCGACCATCGCTTCACCCAAACCGCGGGACACGCGAGCAATCACGGCCGGGTCGTGATACTGGGCGGTCGCTTCAACGATCGCCCGGGCACGAGCCGCTGGTTCACCGGACTTAAAGACGCCCGAACCGACAAACACACCGTCGGCACCCAGCTGCATCATCATGGCTGCATCCGCTGGGGTGGCCACCCCACCAGCAGTAAACAGCACCACCGGGAGTGAACCGGTAGCGGCTACTTCTGCGACCAATTCGTAGGGGGCTTGCAATTCTTTGGCGGCAACATAGATTTCGTCTGGAGCCATGGATTTGAGGCGGTTGATTTCGCCGCGAATGGTGCGAATGTGTTTCGTGGCTTCAGACACGTCTCCGGTTCCTGCTTCACCTTTGGAGCGAATCATGGCTGCACCTTCGTTGATTCGGCGAAGGGCTTCACCCAGGTTCGTTGCACCACACACGAAGGGAACGTTGAAGCCCCACTTGTCAATGTGGTTGACATAGTCGGCGGGGCTCAACACTTCGGACTCATCGATGTAGTCGACGTTGAGCTCCTGCAGAACTTGGGCTTCAACAAAGTGGCCGATACGAGCTTTAGCCATGACGGGGATCGACACCTGGTTGATGATCTGTTCGATCAGGTCCGGGTCACTCATGCGGGCGACTCCGCCCTGGGCGCGAATGTCTGCGGGGACTCGCTCCAAAGCCATCACCGCGACAGCTCCGGCGTCTTCAGCAATCTTCGCCTGGTCAGCGGTGACGACGTCCATGATGACGCCACCCTTGAGCATGTCTGCCAGTCCTCGTTTCACACGCGAAGAACCGGTCGTGGCGGCGGGGGACGATGAGTCGGTCATCGGATATCAACTTTCTGTGAATGGTGCTGGCAAATGGACAGCTACTTCATTGTGCACCGAGTCTAGCTGGGAGTTTGGCTAAACCATGCGGTGCGCAACTGGCTCCGGATATCTCCCAGTGTTTGGGGCATCGCTTTTGTTTTGGCGATGATGGGAAAAAAGTTGCTGTCTTGGTGCCAGCGGGGAACGACATGCTGGTGAAGGTGCCCTTCAATACCGGCACCGGCCACAGCACCCTGGTTCATTCCAATGTTGAACCCGTGCGCGTTTGCCACCTGGCGTAGCAACACCATCGCCTGCTTGGTGAGGACTGCCATTTCGGCGGCCTCTTCGGCGGTGGTTTCATCGTAGGTCGAAATGTGGCGATAGGGGCAGATCAACAAATGCCCAGGGTTGTAGGGAAAAAGGTTCAAGACGACGTAACAGGTGTCGCCTTGAAAGACGACCAGGTTTTCTTCTTCATCCAACTCTGTTGCGACACAAAACACGCACTCGTCCGCACTCCGGCCTGCAGTGCCGGTGATGTATCCGATACGGTGTGGCACCCACAACCTTTGGAACCCGTCGGGAACACCGGGGATGTCCCAGGAGTTTCTCACGGTCGGGTTGTCACTCATAGCGTCGTTCCTGGACAGTCTGAACGATCATGTCGATGGCCGTCGACACCGGTACGCCGTTTTCTTGTCGGCCGTCACGGTAGCGGAAGCTGACAGCCCCAGCACTGCGGTCGTCTTCCCCGGCGATCAACAAATATGGCACTTTTTGTTTCGTGTGGGTGCGGATCTTTTTCTGCATCCGCTCATCCGAATTGTCGAGCTCGGCCCGGATACCGTGGGCGGTGAGCTGGGAGACTATTTCTTCCAAGTACGGGGCAAACTCTGCAGCGACGGGAATGCCGACCACTTGGACGGGGGCAAGCCAAGCGGGGAACGCCCCCGCGTAGTGTTCGGTCAACACACCAAAAAAACGCTCAATGGAGCCAAAGAGTGCCCGGTGGATCATGATGGGGCGTTGTCGGCCCCCCTCAGCGTCTTGATATTCGAGGTCGAAACGCTCCGGCAGGTTGAAGTCCAACTGGATGGTCGACATTTGCCACGTGCGGCCAATAGCGTCTGTGGCTTGCACAGAAATCTTGGGGCCGTAAAACGCTGCCCCGCCCGGGTCTGGCACCAGTTGCAACCCGGACGCTTCAGCGACACTTCGCAAAATCCCTGTCGCTTCTTCCCAGAGCACGTCGTCGCCGACAAATTTGTCGGACTCGGAATCCTTGGTGGACAACTCCAAATAGAACTCGGTCAGGCCGTAGTCCGACAGTAACCCTAAGACGAAGTCGAGAACGCCGGTCAGTTCTGTTTCCAGGGTGTCACGGGTGGTAAAAATATGCGCATCGTCTTGGGTCATGCCCCGGACACGGGTGAGGCCGTGCACCACACCGGATTTTTCATACCGATACACAGAGCCAAACTCAAACATCCGAAGCGGCAGTTCACGGTAAGAGCGTTGCCGCTGGCGGTAGATGAGTATGTGGAACGGGCAGTTCATGGGTTTCAGGTAGTAGTCAACGCCTTGGCGGGTGACCTGACCGTCGTCGTTTTTCTGTTCGTCTAGGTGCATGGCGGGGAACATGCCGTCTTTGTACCAAGACAGGTGGCCGGAGGTCTCAAACAAATCAGATTTGGTGATGTGTGGGGTGTACACAAACTCGTAACCGGCTTCGTCGTGGCGCTTCCTCGAGTAGTCCTCCATGACCCGCCTGATCACACCCCCTTTGGGGTGAAAAACGGGAAGGCCGGAACCAATCTCGTCGGGGAAACTAAAGAGGTCAAGTTCTTGACCCAGTTTGCGGTGGTCGCGCCTTTTGGCTTCTTCCAGGCGGTGGAGATAACCCTCGAGTTCTTCCTTGCTGGGCCACGCAGTGCCATAGATGCGTTGCAGCGAGGGATTGTTTTCACTCCCCCGCCAATACGCCGCCGCCACACGAAGCAGGTCAAAGCCTTGACCAATAAGTTTCGTGGTGGGCAGGTGCGGGCCCCGACACAGGTCTCCCCAGACCGTCTCACCGGCCTGCGACACGTTGTCGTAGATGGTGAGCTCCCCCGCCCCCACCTCAACACTTTCATTGTCACCGCCAGACGCTGCCTGAGACTTGAGGCCCACCAGTTCGCACTTGTAGGGTTCACTGGCGAGTTCCGCCAACGCCTCATCGTCGGTGACAACCCGGCGCTGAAAACTCTGCCCCTGGTTGATGATTTTGTACATCTCTTTTTTGATGCGCTTCAGGTCATCCGGGGTGAAGGGGTTTTCCACATCAAAGTCGTAATAAAACCCGTCAACAACGGGAGGGCCAATGCCCAGCTTGCTGTCGGGGAAAAGCTTCTGGACCGCCTGCGCCAACACGTGTGCGGTGGAGTGGCGAAGAATGGAGAGGCCATCTGGCGAATCAATCACCACCGGCTCAACTACGTCGCCGGCAACAACCTGGCTGGACAGGTCGCGCAGCTCGCCATTTACTCGGATCGCGACAACTGCCGGGTCATCAAACAACTCAGTGCCCACGGTGTCACCAGAAACGGTGATGGACGGGGCAGTAGAAGTGTTGGCAGCAGACACGGGTGGGTTTCTCCTTGAGGGTGTGACCAGACCATAAGCCTAACCGCCGACACTCGGGGAACTACCCAACCTGGCAGACTGTTTCCATGCCCACCTCACACATGATCCCCGTGCATCTGCGCTGGGGTGATGAAGACAAATACGGCCATGTGAACAACGTCGTGTTTTTCAGACTGTTAGAAGAGGCCAGGGCCAGGTGGATTACTGGGGCGAATGCCCACGACAACCTGCTCACCCGCGGGCTCCTTGTCCACGAAGCAGCCCTCACCTACAACGCCCCCCTCCACTACCGGGAAGCCCCGGTCGTCGTCGAGCTAACGGTGACAAAGATAGGCGGGGCCTCCATCGACATTGATTGCCGGGTCCTCGACAACGACGACCCACACAGCACCTGTTTCGCCTCCGGGCGTATTCGCCTTGTTGCCTACGACTTCGACACCGAAGCACCGAGAAGGCTTAGCCCAGCAGATAGACAGTGGCTTGAGGCTTAGGCGGGAACCACCACGTCTGAGCGTTCTGATTGCTTGTCAAACGCAACTGTCATTCCAGTGGCTTGAATGGCGCGGTGAATAGCGAGGCTGGCCCGTGAAACTGCTTGGCCGAAATCGGAACCGACAGAAACAACAGACACTTCAACAAGGCCTGTCGCAAGTTCTGCACTCAGATCAGCATCAAACAGCTCCTCAGTTTGCA
>SKHB01000007.1 GCA_007117135.1 Microbacteriaceae bacterium
CCCACGGCCACTACCTTTCCGTCTGGGGTCAGGCGGGATAAGCAGTCTGCGAAGAACCAACGCTTGATCTTCTCCCTATCGGCCTTGCTTTCAGCTTCCGCCCGCCCCGCATGTGCGTCATCAATGAATAGCCAGTCAACGGGTCTACCTGTTAGTTTCCTGCCCACCGTCTTTGCTACAAGGCTCGATCCGTTTGTCAGTCTCAGTTCATCCTGCCTATCGAACCCGAATATCGGCTCAACGCCGGGGAATGCTTGCTTGTATTGCCAAGTCTCCATGATCGTTTGTATGTCCGCCACGAAGCCAACTAGCAGATCGTGGGAGAAGCCTGTTATTGCTACATATACCCCCGGCTGGGAGCCTAGAATCCACGCAACTGCCCGCACGGAAAGTATCTGTGACTTCCCGTGCTGGGGCGAGACTGATACGCACTGGAACCTTCCCCGCTTACCCGACACCATATCATCAACCATACTGGCTAGGAATACATGCAGCCTTGATAATATGTATTTACTTCTCCCCTGCGGGTGAAGGAAGGACACAAAGGATTGGAAGTTGTTTCTAGCCGCGTTGATTAACATATCAAGCGTGCGGCTTACATCCTCTAGTTTGTTTTCCTTCGGTAGTGTTCTTTTACGTGGGGGCATGTTGTTACCTCAATCATTCGCTTATAGCGATGTCGGTGAAGTGTATTCTTATGTAGTCGCCTGACCAACCATCGTAAGTGCACGATCCCACGTCTATCTTGGTGATGCTAGCAGTGATGCGTTTGTTTGAGTAACCATGCATAAACACCACCGTGCTAGGCTGCCTCTCTAGTATAAGTCTCTGCCATCTGTTGCATAATCTTCTGTATTCAACAGTCTTCTCCCCCGAAGCTATCTTGTCGAACCACTCGAACGTAAGCGGCAGGGTCACTGAATCTTTCCTGCTCCGTAGATATCTAGCAACTACGCTACCCAACATACTCAAACCCCACCGTTAGTCTGTTGCTGGATTTTACTATGCCTCTTATGGCGGTTTTGCTATTGGCAGAAACTCTTCCCGACCTAGTCACCCTCCACTTGTCGCTTCTCTTTCTGTGGGCAATAACGGAAGGAGCACTGGTGGTTGACATAAACCTAAACCCAGCACCTCTTACTATGTCTCCCACGCACTCGCTTAGTCTGTTGCCTATGCCAACGCCTTGGTAGTCTGGTAAAACAACCAACCTATGCTCTTGCTTCAGATTCTTGCTTTTGGGATGAGGGAAATGTATGTAGCTACAGAATGCAACAGGCTCACTGTTTATTTCCCCAACGAAGCAAGTTGCAGATCTAGCTATGTCTCTGCTTAGATAGTGATGCTGCGCAAATAGACGCCACTCGGATGATGACGCTTTTCTAACGTCAATCTTGATCTGTGGGCGACGCCAAAGTCGCCCGCTCTTGAAGCTGCCGTCTGTCAAATCTAATACCCAGTCAGGCTCAAGCCATTCTATGATATCGTTATGACAGCTGACAGCTACAAGTCGGGCGCACCTCTTGTGTGATTTATCAATGCACTTGCGAACAGCAGCACAAGTTATCTTGGCAACCTGCCTGTCCACGAAAGACGTAAACTCGTCGTAAATGAAGTTGTCCTCCGATAGAAGTACGCGGGCAAGATCACATCTGAACTTTTGACCGTTGGATAGATAGTCGTACGGCAATAACCACTTTGGCGGGGAGGAAAAACCAACACTAGACAGAATCTTAGTTATCTGCTTGCAGTCAATATCCGCACTGAAGTCATCAAGAAGACAAGAGGATTCCCACTTGAACTTTTCGTGATACGTAAACTTGGGAAATAACTCTCTAGCCACGGTGGTCTTACCACTACCACTAGGTCCAGTTATCAACCCTACCGACCAAAGATCAGGTATTTGTAGAGACAGATTTATCTCATGGTAAACATCGCCCGCCATATCGAACATGCCTCGTACCATGCTGGTACGATAAGTATTCGATGGTGTGTGTTTCTTTACAATATCAACAGTTTGCAAGATAGACCTCGCTCCGATAGTTCCTCGTAGACATTCTTCTGCTCCGTCTCGCTGTTGCAAGATACGATCACCTCGAACATACTAGGTACGTCGCTGTCTGTGATGTTCCTGCCCTCTGCTCCGGCCTCTGTGGTACCATCATCTACGAAGTTAAAATTCAGATCATCCAGCTTGAAGTCCTCGAACTCCTCGAAGTTGATATCATCTAATTCGAGTTTCAATACGTCGTCATCCCAGCCCCCGCCTTGTTCCTGTAATCTATTGTCGGCAAGAATATAGGCACGCTTCTCGTTCTCGGATAAATGGGATAAGCGGATGCAGGGGATTGTCTGTATGTTTAGTTTCCTTGCGGCCAGTACTCTACCGTGCCCCGCGATTATGCCCCCGTCCTGATCTATGAGTACGGGGTTATTGAAGCCGAATTGTTTGAGGCTTCCAGCTAATGCAGAAATTTGAACTGGATCGTGGAGTTTGGCGTTTCTGGCATAGGGGACTAACTCTTCTATGGATACTTGTTCTA
>SKHB01000137.1 GCA_007117135.1 Microbacteriaceae bacterium
CGACACCCATAGCAACTTTACTTTGATTGTACTTATAGTCGGACAGTAGGTACTTATTAAACAGATTTTTTGCGTGTTTAAAATCCTTACACTTAACACTTAAAACCCATTTAGGGATATACACACGTTTAGTACTTTGATTTTGAAAATGGATAGTCCAACCGTAATATTTGTTATTTTCAGAATCAACAAGATAATCTAAATTATGGTCAGCCCATTGATAAACTCCCTCTATGAAGCTACCACAAATTTCAGAATAAGATTTGTCAGCTACACACGAAAAACGCTTAAAAATAGCAATATTAAAAATAATACCACCGTCCATTTCTAAATATTCTCTAACAGTTTTCATATCAAAAAGTTTTAAATTAATAACGTTCAACAAAGATATATAATTTATTTTAATCTACCAAACAATTTATAAATTATTTTTTAATTTATATTCATTTTAAATATTACAATAAAAAAAATATAATGTAGGTTGGAGTCTACTTTCCGATACCGTTTAGAGTATCGTGCCGTCATATCGACAATACAAATGTAAGAATAATAATTGATATATGCAAATTATTTTCATAAATAATTTTCATTTTATTTTTGGGTAAATCTTGTTTATATAGTTTTATATTATTATCTTTGTATTTAGTTATTAATTAAATTTATATTATTATGAAGCGTTTATTTTTATATTTGTTTGTGGTTATATTGTTATCTAGTTTCACATCAATTTTTGGTATTATGCCGAATAGTTGGAATGATTTTCTATTGGGGTTTGGTATTTGTTTTTTATTTTGGGGTGGTATGCTTGCACCTATTTTATCTGACTAAGGTGTATGTATATAAAAAGTAAAAAGCGGTTTAAATGACCGCTTTTTTTGTTTGTATACGTGCGTGTATATACACAAATGTGTACGTAGTAGTTTATTCGTAGTTATTATTTTTATGTTTAGTTTTCCTTGTATAGGTTTTTTTTGACCTATGTACAGAATGTTTCATTGCTTGTTGAATTTCGTGTTGAGTAACTTTAATTGTCTTCATGGTAATAAATATTGATTACGGTTGTAATAGTATATAAATACCAAGTTCTTTTATAAAAACTGGGTCTAGTTCCAATTGTTCTGCAATTTTTTTTTCATTTTCATAAGCTTGAACAACGTCATCTTTACACATTGAAACATAAAAATAGTTGTTATAACATTGTTCAATAACATCAATAGCTTCATCAAAAGTCATATCTTTAGTTAAGAAAGTATCTTGATAAAGATTAAATTGTTCGATTGTTTGTTCAGTAAATTCCATAACATATAATTTTAATTAATTAACTTAACACAAATATACAAAAAAAATAAGACTACCAAACGATAGTCTTATTTTTTTTTGTTCTTTTTTTATTTAACTTAAATTATGTCATTGACAACATAAAGCCCAAGGTTCAACTTTATCAATATTTCGACCATTTAAACCAAGTTCATCACAAATGAATTTAGCTAGTTTTTTATTACCTATTGTTCCGTAGTCAATCACTCTAGTTCCAATTTGTTCAATAATATATGATGGTTCCATACCTAGAACTCTTGAACAAAATTTAACGTCTTGACCTAGATAAAAAGACTTACTTTTTTTTGGTGTTGAAACAACCAACGTCCAATTGTGGTCGAATCCGTAATTACTTGTAATTTTAATTTCTGTTTTCATAACATATAATTTTAATTATTTAACTTAAAACAAATATATAAAGAAAAAACCATATAAACAAATTTTTATATGGTTTTATTTAAAATTATTTTACATCCACCCTTCACTAATAATAATCGGCTTTCTTTCGTGGTTTAATTGCCAATTCTCATACCATTCACCCCATTCACCTCTTCTTGACCTAGATACTGAAACAGTATCGCTTAAATCCTCTTCTAAATGTTTTTTAATATTCTTTTTTAATTCAGCATAAGTTGAATATACTATTGTCTTATATGGGCTTCTTTTATTACCCAATCTATATTCTCTCTCACTTTCTAATGTAAGAACTGTAATTTGTGGTTTAAATCTACTCATAACATATAATTTTAATTATTTAACTTAAAACAAAGATAATAAAAAAAAATGACACTACCAAATGATAATGCCATTTTTTTCGTTATTAATCAACCTGCGTTATGAAAAGAAAACTTGTAATTCATTTTGTGGGTTTAAATCACTTGTAACTAGTTTAAAGTTGTCAAGTATATGGTTTCTATTTCTAGTGGTTAAATCGGTCTTAATATCACTAATCGTGGTTGTTAGTGTATCACTTGACCCGAACTTAAACCAAATATTTTTATCTTTACCTCCAAAGGTTTCTTTTGCGTGGGTTTCAACTTTTTTTAATTCAGCAATTAGTTTATCTGAATCATTATCTTTAAGAAAGTTGAACATTGCATTTGTGCAACTGAATTGGTATTGAATAAGATTTTTCATAATAATATAATTTTAATTGATTAACTTAAAACAAAGATAAGGAAATAAAACCATATAAACAAATTTTTATATGGTTTTTCTTA
>SKHB01000021.1 GCA_007117135.1 Microbacteriaceae bacterium
GCCCAGCTGCGCACACAGGGAGAAATGTTTGTGCTCGCCCAAAAAATTGGCGCCTATTTACACGGCCCCGTGAGAAGCCAGTTTTTGCAACTGTCCATGGAGTTGCGCTCAGCACTGGAGAAAGCTGACCCGTTTGATGTCGCGAACGCTCTCTCTAGGCTGCGGCAGGTCATAAACGGTCTAGAACATCGTGTCGACACCGCCCCAGATATTAGGGAGTTTTTGGATAACTGGCGAGCCCTTATCCGTATTGACACCAACGTTGACGAAATGCATATCCCTGAGCGCATCAAATCCGACGTCACCACAGTGGTCACTGAAGCTGTCAACAACGCCATAAGGCACGGCGACGCCACACACGTCGGAGTTTTTTTCCGATACCGCCCAGACGGGCTCCTCATCGAAGTGGTCGGAGCCCCCGTCGGGTCAGCTGACCCCGGTGAGGCAGGCCTCGGTGCTCACATCTTGAATGACATTGCGCCGGGGATGTGGTTTCACGACGTCACCGAAGACGGCCGTTACCGTCTTCGCGTGACACTAAAAACCACGGCGTAAGCGCTATCGTCAGCGCTTAACCATGAACCCGCCGTCAACAAATACTTCGGTTCCGGTCATAAACGATGCTCCGTCAGAAGCGACAAAGCCAACCACGTGGGCAACCTCCTCGGGTGTGCACATCCGCCCGGCAAGGTGAACCTCTCGGGCGAGATCATCAATCTCGGCCGCCGAGTCAACCCCGGCTTTAACCTGGTCGGTGAAGCCGCCGTCAACCCAGGCTGGGCTCACCACAACAACCCTGGTGTGTGGGGCAAAAACTTGAGCAAGGGCAATTGACAGTGACCTTGCACCGCCCTTGGTGGCGGTGTAGGCAAAGGACTCGTTTGCGCCGACGTGTGCGGCAACGGACCCAATGGGGATGAGTGCCGTCACTGACCCCGGCCGAACAAGGTGCTTCGCCACAAGAAAGAGACCCCGAACATTGACGTTGAACATCTCATCCCAGGTATCAACATCAAACTCGTCAATATCTGCCAAACGCAACCAGCCCGCCGCATACACGACGACGTCTATCCGACCCAACCTCTCCAGGGTGTCGGCGGCGGCGCGCGCTATCGACTCAGGGTTGGCAACATCGACGGCAACAACTTCGATTGAACTGTCGCCGGGTGCTGAGCGTTGCCACCCGACGACCCGGTCACCACGTACCCGAAAATGGTCAACAATGGCGGCACCGATGTCTCCGGCGGAGCCGACAACGACAACGTGTCGAGGGGAGGAGGGAGTCATGGTTTACCTTTCGTCGAATCCAGCCACTGTGAAGCCTTGGCGGCAAGGGTCTCCCGGTCAATCCCCGGGGTATACAGCGAAGACCCCACGCCGACACTGTTCGCTGGCGGCATGGAGTCGCCAACAGTGTCGATAGTGATCCCACCAACAGCCATCAGGTGAATGTCTGCAGGGATGACGCCTCGAACGGCCGTGACAAATTCTGCACCCAGGTGGGTGAAGGGGAAAAGTTTCACCGTTGTTGCCCCAGCACGAAGCGCACTGAAGATGTCGCTCACTGTTTGACAGCCTGGAACATAGTGAAGGCCTCTGCCAGTTAGTTCTTTTGTCAACGCGTGATCGGTGTGGGGGGAGAGGAAAAACTCTGCTCCGGCATTTTTGGCGCTGTCACACTCGGCCAAGGTCGTCACGGTCCCTGCACCAATGAGCGCTCCGGAACCGGACGCGCGACTAACCACCATTTCCAGGGCGTCCAGGGCACCTGGACGGTTCAAAGGCACTTCGATGGTTCGCCACCCAGCTTCTAGCAGGGTGTCTGTCACCATGTGCGCATCTGCTGTGGTGAGGCCTCGAAGAATGGCGACGTGAGGGTGGGTTGCCAGATGGTCGTGAAAGGTGTTTGTCATGAAACCTCCGAGGTCGATTGCGGTCGAAAAAGGTTTGTCACGCCGTGGTCTTTGTGAATGGTGTGTGGAATACCGAAGTGGTCCGCCGCCAACGAATACACCTCTGTGGTTGTTGAGTGTCCAATCAGAATAATCTCGTTGGGGCCGTAAACCCCGAGACCGTTACTCCACTCCATTCCCAGCACAAGGCCAGAGAGAAAACCTGATGCAAGGTGGGGGTTTTTATCTGTCAGCCAGCCAGCCCTCACCAAAAACAGTGCACGACTAAAGTCCGACGGGGTGCTCCCCAGGCCACGCTTGAATCCCACCAACCAGTCGGGGTGGGGGGGCTCGCCGCCAGTTGTCGGCTCTGTGAGGGCGGTGTGTGAAGACAGTGCAGCGTATAGCTCTCCACTGAGATAGGTAGAAAAGCGGGTGATGTGTCCGCCTGTGAGCTCAATCCACTTGGAGTGTGAGCCTGGACACACAACGACACCCTCACTGGTGGCGGCGAGTGCTTGGAGTTCTTCCCCGCGCATGATATCGCCGTCGCTGTGGCGAACACCGGGTCCCACCCGAACAGTCACAGCATTGCCGCTTAGGCCAGGCACGACACAGTCTGATTCGACGCGACTAGTCAGTAACTGGTCCAGGCTGACAGGGGTGGTCAAATAGGGCGTTTCCCAAATTCCGAGCGTCGACGAGATCATGCCCACGCCCTCGATGGCGTCAACACCGTCTGCGTGTGGGGTCAGGGTGTCTATGAGGAACCGTGTGGTGGCGGCGCGGTTGGGGAGGCCCTTTACCCCCGTGTCAACACGGATCACCTCTTGTGCGGTATCGGCACCAACACGCCATGCCCGAAGAGAGCTTGTCCCCCAGTCAACAACGAGGGTTGTTGGCTCAGTCATCTGTGAACTCGATGGAGAGGCGAAGAAGTGACTCCGGGGGAACAATCACCGACAGTGAACCGTCACCGACAGCAACTGTGTCGCCCTGGTCGGTGTGGGCGGTGTCCGCCCACGACCGGCCGGCGATGGTGGGCAGGATGACGGTGACGTGTCTGGGGTACCGGCTATCACCAATCCACCCGGATTCAATGTTTCCCAGCAAGACGTGGTGGCGGCCTGGTTCCTCCCAGGCCAACAGTGTCACCGGTTCGTGGGCGCTCATCGGGGCAATCCGAGTGATTTCTTTGGCACGTGGGTGGTCGAGAATTTTTCTCGCCAACACGATGTGTGGTTCTATGGCCCCAATTTGGTAGTGGGGCAGTCGCCGGTCTTTCGGGTTGGCAATATCTGGCGGAAGCCACCACCACGTGTCACCCACCTGTTTGGACAGGGCACTTTCCTTACTCCACACCGCCTCGTTGCCCGAGGTGGTGACGGGTGTGTGGGAGGGGTAGTAGGGCCAGAACGTTTTTCGAAGGTCTGGGTCAGCCACGTGGCTGATGGTGTACCCGGGAGGAATGCGCGGGCTATCGGCTTGCACGCCAAGGGTTTTTTGGAGTGCGGCGGGGAGAGCCGCTGCGTCACCGACGACAGCGACAGCGTCTGTGGGGGATGTACTCGCCGTCGAGTCGATTCGGGGGTGGGGCAGAGCGTCGTGGGGGTGCACGTGTGCGTTGGCGAGGGGGACGCCGAATTTCATCAGAAAACCGGCTATTTCTTCCATCCACACGTCTGGAGCGGCGGCGGAGTTTGTCGGGTGCGGCCCGACCTCGATGCTGACTCCTCGTGTGGTGGTCATCCGCTTCGCGCTATCTTCGGCGGCGTTTACTTCGCCCGCTACCCACGCAATTTCCTCAGTGGTGAGAAGTTCTGCCCGGGAGTTATTCGCAAAAGCTAAATATGATCCCGCAGTGCGCTGAAGCTCGCCGGTGGTGGGGTCGGTGATGGCGGCGTGGGTGAATGCCCACATGCCCCACCGGAGTTTGTCTTGGTAGTCGTGGAACGTGTCGTAGGGTTCCCAACCGTCGAGCAACTGAATCAGACGGTAGTGACGGCAGGGGGGATAGGGCCTTCGACGATTGGCGTCGTGTATTTGGGCAAGCCGGGAGAGCAGGTGGACGTATTGGAATGTCCACCCCTGTAATCCTGCATCCCACCAGTCTTGCCAGGCGCCCCCCCAGGTTTGCTCAATCCACGCGTCCACCGGGCTTTCTGCCACCACTCGGCTGATATCTACCCGGGCATACGCCCGCTCGACGGCGGGCGATAGCCCGGTGGAGTAAATCATCAAAAAGGTTTCTGGGGACTGGTTTTTGATGGCTGTTAGCAAACCAATCAGGTGATCTGACCATTCGGCGATCTCACCGGGGGTGGCTGGGGTGGCGTCACCGGTGAAGCTGACCCGACCAGAGTGGATGGGGGAGGTGAATTCGTCTCGGAGGTGCAGCAGGCTAAAGCCCACGTATGACGCTAAGTGGGCCCATTGGGCGCTAAAGAAATCAGCGAACATGGTTCCGTTGGGGATGCCGTCTGGGTAGGCGGCGTATGTCCACGTGTCAGCGTTAAGCGGCTGCCTGAAATCAATTCCCGGTCCGTGGAGGGTGAGGGCTATGGGGAAGGGGAACAGTTCAGGGTGACGGTCCAACCAGACGCTTTTCTCTTGGTAAATCGCGCCACGATGTTCTTCTTCGCTGCTCTCTGAGGGGGGTTTCACGATTTCGGTCCGGAATTCGCCAATTCCCAACATCATGGGACCCACCCGAATGTCACCAAACCCGAGCTGCCGTGCGTGAGACGAAATGGTGCCGATGAGGGAGGCGAGATCTCGGTAGGTCAGGGTTGACCAGGCAGAGAGTCGGTTGGAATCGATGGGGAGGTGCTGGTCGGGGTTACCCGTCCAGACAGTGACAATATCCATGAGCCAACCGAAGTTGATGACGAGGCCTCGAACGTCACCGTCATCCCCCGCCCCCTCCCACAGGGGCCCCAGTTCGCGAAGCTGTTTGGCTATGTGTTCGTGGTTGAAGGGGGGACCAAAAACATCGCAGTCGATTTCGATGAAGCGATCCACCTATTTGACACTTCCCAACGTGAGGCCTGAAACAAACTGCCGTTGCAACACAATAAACAAGAAAATGGTTGGAATGGCAGTGATGATGGCGCTTGCGCTCAGCACCGTATAGTCGGTGACAAATTGTCCCTGCAGGGACAACAAGCCCACGGTGACGGGCATCTGCCCGGTTGTTCTAATCAGGGCAAGCGCGAACAGCAAGTCGTTGAAAATCCACGCAAACCCGAGAGTTCCGAGAGCGGCGAGCGGTGGGCGAAGTACGGGAAGCAGAACCCGCCACCACATGGTGAACATGTCACAACCATCAACTCTGGCCGCTTCGAACAGTTCGTTGGGTAGTTGCCTAATGAAGTTGTAGGTGATGAAGGTGAAGAACCCCATTTGGAAACCAATGTGGGCGAGGATGACGGCGAAGTGGGTGTCAAAAATGCCCAGGTTTTCGGCCATCCGGTTGTAGGGGATGAGAAGAATCTGTTGAGGCAGCAGGTTACCCGCCAACATAAACAGCATGATTCCTCTGGCAAATGGGATATCAAACCGGCTCAACACAAAACCCGCCATGGACGCCAGCAATAACAAGATAAACAGGGCGGGGATAGTAATCACCATGGAGTTCCACAGGTACATCCCCCCACCGCTTTGCCAGGCGCGAACGTAGTTGTCAAAACTCAACCCACCTTCGAGAGACATAAACCCGGAGGTGAGAATCCCGTCGAAAGACCGCAGCGAGGTAAGAACGGCCGCCAACACGGGAACAATCCACGCCGCCGACAAGAAGGCCAACACCACAACGAGGACAATTCGGGTGATTCGTGTTCCCAGGGGCACGTTCTTTTTCCGCTCGGGGATGTGTGTCACGCGCACGCCAGTCATCGTGCCTCCTTCGGGATCGCGCGGAGTAAGTAGATAATGACAAAACCGAGGGTGAGAAGCAGGATGATGACCGCAATCGCGGACGCGTATCCAAGGTTGTAGTTCCCAAAGGCTTCCCGCCACATCAACGTGGAGAGCACTTGGGTGGAGTTGAAGGGTCCACCCTGGGTCATGGTCCAGATAATGTCAAAGGTCCGCAGAGAGTCAATGACGGTGACGGCGATAACGGTGGTGGTGGAGGGGCCGAGGGCGGGCAATACCACGTACCACAGGCGCCGCCAGTAGCCGGCGCCGTCCACGGTGGCAGCTTCAATGGTGAAGTAGTCGACGGCTTTGAGCCCGGCCAAAAACAAAATCATGATGTAGCCGACTTGGCGCCAGGTGGCGGCAATGATGATTGACCAGAGAGCAATATCGGGGTCGCCGATCCAGTTCGCGGTGAGCCCTGTGGCACCAATGGATTCAAACCCGGCGTTGATGACACCGGTGGGGGCGAACATCCACTTCCAGATGAAGCCGGTGACAACGAAGGAGATAGCTATGGGCGCAAAGAATGCGCTGCGGTAAAACTTCCAGCCGGCAATCTGCTCGTGAACAACGAGGGCCACGAGCAGACCGCCGACAATAGACAACAAACCGAACACGACGAGCCATTTGATGTTGTTTTCCAATGCAGTCTGGAACATCGGGTCGTCGAGCAATCGTTCGTAGTTTTCCAGTCCAACGAATTGGGGTTGTGATGTCCCACTCCAGCGGAGCGTCGAAATGTAGATGCTCTGCAAAGCCGGCCACATCACCCAGCTGAGCACGAGTGCCAAGGGCACACCGAGCATCAGTATTGCTGCGACGCGGTCTCGGAGGAATAAGCGCATCACAACCCCTTTCCGTTTATTTAGTTGAGGCCCTGCTCTTCGATGACTCGCTTAGACGAAGAATCCCATTCGTTCAGGATTTCGTCCAGCACTCGTGGCCCCTGCGCAATGAAGCGAGCGTTCGCTGCGTTGGCGAGGTTACCCAGTGCCTGGGAGGAGTCGCGGTCGTAGAACTGGGTGATGTCAGCAGCAGCGGCGAGCAGGTCACGGCCCTTCTTCACCAAGTCAGAGTATTCCGAGTCGGGGAAGGTGAGGTTCGTGGCAATGTTTGCACCCTGCCTCAGCAAAGCCTGAGCCTCGTTGGTTCCGAGGAATGCCAGGAACTGCTTGGCGCACTCAGGGTTTGCGGTGGTTGCTGGAGAGAAGAAACCGTCAGTCGGTGCTTCTTCGACCCGGGGAATGCTGGGGTCGATGGTGGGGAAGGAGAAGAAGTCGAGGTCGTCTCCAACAGACTCAGGAATCGGCAAGAACCCACCAATGAGGTTCATGCCGGCTTCTTTGTTGAAGAACTTCTCCAGACCAGCCTGCCATTCTTGTCCCGAGCTGTTCGGGTCGATGTAGGGCTGGATCTCTGCGAACTTCTCGAACACAGCGCGAACTTCGGGTCCATTCCAGTCGTGCTCGCCGCGAAGCAGAGCGCGGTGGAAGTCGGGTCCGTTGATACGCAGGTTCAGGTAGTCAAACCATGCGGTTGCGACCCACTCTGCACCGCTTGTTCCAATACCCACGGGGATAAGGCCGTCAGCGTCCATTTGCTCTGCAAGAGCAATGAACTCGTCCCAGGTTTCAGGGACGGAGTAGCCGTTGTCGGCAAACAGTGACGGGCGGTAGAAGATGGCCCACCAGTAGTAGTTCGTGGGAACGAAGTACTGGTTGCCCCGCGAATCGGTGGACAGTGCTTTCAGACCGTCGGGGATGTCCCCGAGGCTTTCCGCCCACACGTCTGAAATGTCGAGAAGCTGTCCGGCTTCGGCGAATCCAGCCGCGGTGGAACCGGCCAGCCATTTGAGCACGTCCGGCGGGTTGTTGCTGGTGATGTAGGTCGGCAGCTGGCTGCGGAAGACCTCAACGTTGACAGTGTTTACTGTCACGGTGTTGCCTGTGGTCTCCTCGTAGAGGGCTGCCACTGCCAACATGGGGTCGTCAGCGCCGGCTTCACCGACGTTCCAGTTCTGCACGCTAATGCCATTAGCAACGCAGTCCACGTCCTGTGAGTCCGTGGAGGTTCCGCCAGCGGTGGTCGGTGCGGGGGCATCAGTTGAGGCCGTGGCGCAACCCACCACCAGAGCGGAACTAGCAAGCACTGCGAGAAGACCGGCTAGCGGCTTAACGCGAGTGCTGACGGTGTCCGTAGAAGTACGCGACATCGTTGTCCTTTCTCGTGAGGGATCCTAATAAATAGGATTTATAAAGCACACCATAGAAGGAAAAGTCTTTGGGCGCAATCACAATACCTCGCTGTTATCAAAACTTTATCCTTGTTTTCTATGGATATTGACTAAATCCATATGTGGTTTATCATTGCCCAATAAGTAGTATCTATTTGTGAAGGAAAACCGGTGAATCCACTCCAACCGCTCCATGGCCTGCGGGTACTCGACGTTACTCAAATGCTTGCTGGTCCCCTCGCGGCAACACGTCTTGGCGATCTGGGCGCAGACGTTATCAAGATTGAGCCACCAAGCTCGGGGGAATTTAATCGCACGCATGGCTTCGGAGATTTGACTCATGACGGAGAGATGACCACCTTTCAAGCCGTAAATCGTAACAAAAGAAGTCTGCCACTGAACCTGAAAGACCCCCGGGGAGTAGACGCCTTTCACCAGCTGGCCAAAACTGCCGACGTGGTAATCCAAAACTTCCGATACGGCGTCGCAGAGCGTTTAGGCATCGGATACGAAGACTTGAAAGCCATCAACCCCGGTATTGTCTACTGCTCAATCAGTGGTTACGGCCCGCAGGGCCGGTTATCGTCACGCCCCGGACAAGACCTCATCGTTCAGGGCTACTCTGGCTCCATGTTCAGCGTCGGCGTCCGGGGTGAAGCACCGGTTGCTGGAGCATTGTGGGCGGCGGACGCCATGACCGGGTATCAGGCTGTCATTGGAATTCTTGCCGCCATCAACCAGCGGCGAGAAACCGGACACGGTGCTCACGTCGATATCGACATGCTGGCGGTCGTATTAGACGCCCAGCTGCAAGAACTCGTGACGTACTTGAACCGGGGGGTGAAACCGGAGCGGTCTCAGACACCGACCGCTCACGCCTCCATTCCTGGCCCATACGGTGTCTACCGGACAAGCGATGGTTGGCTGACCCTTGCGATGTCGCCCCTGCCGGCGTTGGGCGACATGCTGGATGATGACTGGCTTCGCTCCTTGACCAACTACAACGACGGCATGGAAAAACGAGACGACATCTACCGGCGTATCGAAAACGCCTTCGTCGACCACCCCACGAACTATTGGATTGATTTAGCTGATAACCATGGAGTCTGGGCGGGTCCAGTGTATGACTATGACGACCTGGTCAAAGAACCTCACACACAAGATGCCGAACTGTTCACCACCCAACCAGGCCACGGCGAAAAAGTATCAACCGTGTCTGTTCCTATTCGAGTTAACGGCACCAGACCCCCCATTACCCGCAGTGCTCCACGACTGGGTGCAGACACTGTTGACATCCTGCAAGAAATTGGTTTCTCAGAAGAAGCAATCGACGCACTAATAAGC
>SKHB01000124.1 GCA_007117135.1 Microbacteriaceae bacterium
AAAAAAGTATCTAAAATGGAGAAAATTGGAGGAAAGTGGAGTAAAGTGGTGAATACCTGATCGGGCCGGAGAAAGGGGGAGTGATGTTCCTAGGTACCCACGCCCCCAAACTCGACGACAAGGGACGCCTGATTCTCCCCGCCAAGTTCCGGGACGAACTCGCCCACGGCGTTGTTCTGACCAGAGGTCAAGAACGCTGTTTGTACGTTTTTGCCGAAGCAGAATTCCAGCGCCACGTCGAGCGCATTCGGGAGGCGCCGCTGACATCCAAAGCAGGGCGTGACTTTTTGCGCCTGTTTCTGTCGGGAGCGTCCGCGGAAATCCCGGACAAGCAATTTCGCGTCACCATTCCGTCGGCCCTTCGCGACTATGCCGGATTGGAACGCGACCTCACTGTCATTGGGGCGGGCAACCGTGCCGAAATCTGGGCGTCAGACGCCTGGGAGGACTACTACAAGGACCGCGAACAAGCCTTCTCTGAAACGGAAGAGGAGGTGATTCCGGGACTGTTCTAGTCCGCCTGTCTGACTCCCTGCCGTCCCCTGGGGCACCTTCCCCGGTTCCAGGTTTACGGAAGGGAATCAGACAGGCGGAACCCCGAGACACCATGATGGCCACTTACCAGCACATCCCCGTGATGCTAGAACGCTGCATCGACCTTTTGGCTCCCGCCTTCGACGAGCAAGGCGCTGTCCTCATTGACGGAACCCTTGGTCTGGGTGGACACGCCGAAGCGTTCCTCGAGCGTTTTGACAATCTTCACGTTCTTGGTCTTGACCGGGACGCCGACGCGCTGAAATATGCGCAGGAACGTTTGGCGAGATTTTCTGACCGGGTCCGGTTCGCCCATGTTCGTTTCGACGATATGGCCATCGCGATGGAGAAATATTTTCCCGGCCAGCGCCCGGCGGCAATCCTGCTCGACCTGGGAGTGTCCTCCATGCAGTTAGACAACCCCGAGCGGGGTTTTTCATATTTGTCGGACGCCACTCTCGACATGCGGATGAACCGCACCGATGATGTCACAGCTAAAGACATTGTGAATTCTTGGTCCGCAAGCGACCTGGCATCCCTGTTTCGCCGTTACGGTGACGAGCCGCTCGCCAAGCGTTACGCGGATGCGATTGTGACAGCCCGGCAAGCGGTACCTGTGGAGAGCGCTGACCAGTTGGTCGCAATTTTAGATCGTGCGACACCGCGATCCAAAGCTACTCGGGGTCACGTCGCCAAACGCGTGTTCCAAGCGCTCCGTATAGAGGTGAACCGTGAGCTGGAATCCATCGAAGCGGTCTTGCCCGGTGCCCTCGACCTTCTCGCCCCCGGTGGTCGCATCCTCGTGATGTCTTACCAGTCAGCGGAAGACCGACTGGTGAAGCGAGCGATTGATCAGAGAACTCGCTCCACCAGCCCCCTGGATCTTCCCGTGGAGATGGACCAAGACCGTGCCACTTTCACATGGGTGGCAAAACGCGAGGGAGCTGGCGAAGAAGAGATTCTGGCCAACCCGAGAAGTCAGTCGGTGCGTTTGCGCGCCGCCATGAAGCGGAGTGAATGATGACCGCACAATCCCGGCCGGAAAAGAAGATTCAGCTGTCTGTCGCCAAGCGATCAGGCAAGGGCGCACCTCGAGTTGGCTACGCTGTGGCGAGCCTTGTCGGAATTTTCGCCATCCTCGGTGCACAATTGGGCCTGTCCATTATTTTGTCGGATGGGGCGTATCGGATTTTGAGCTTGGAACGTGAACTGGTCGACCGTTCCCGCGACCTCGATATTGTCGCCGAGGACATTGGCCACATGTTGGACCCGCAAGCTGTTGCGTCGCTCGCGGTGGCTATGGGAATGGTTCAATCCCGCGATTCGTCATACCTTCGACTCTCTGACCGGGCCGTGATTGGAACATCCACCCCAGCCGGCGCCAACGGGGCGCGGGTGGTCGACGTGGTCGCCGGTGAGGCAGACATCGTCGAAGAGACCGGTGTGGTGTTGGCTAACTCGGAGCGGTCCGACACGGAACAAGCTTCGGACTTTAACGCCGTTGAGGTGACCATTGAGCGCCCCGCCGCTCCGGATTTGGAAAGCGTCGTCGCTGACCCCCTTCCCACCCTTGTGTCTTCCCCCCAAGAGCCGACGAAGAAATTTGGCGGGGACCTCCCCGCTCCGACCACTCGATAGGTGTTCTAGACCAATGAATCACTCCGCCCTGCGCAGCACTTCTCGGCGCCTGACCGCCATGTCTTTCGCGGTGCTCATGGTTGCCGGAATGTTTTTCTGGCGGATGGTGGATATTCAAGTTGTTCGAGCTGCTGAGTTGAGCGAACAGTCTGAAGGCATCAGAACGGTCACCCAGGAGGTATGGGCAGAGCGGGGACCAATTGTTGATCGTCACGGCGATGTGTTGGCACACAACATTGACCGCTACGACATCACCATCTCTCCCCGCCACGTCGCTGACTTCCGTCGCGGAGGTGAAACGGTCACCGTTAGTGAGGCACTCATTGACGTGTCACTGATTACTGGGGAACCTTACGAAACCCTCCTCGCCACGGCCTATGCGAACCCCGATTCGCAGTTTGCATATTTGGTCCGAGAGGTGAACACCGAGCAGTATCGCGACATTCGCGCACTGGAAATCCCATGGCTGTATGTCCAGCGCAATCAAAACCGTTTCTACCCCTTTGGCTCCACGGCTGGAGCTTTGACCGGCATGATGGGTCGCGATGGTCCCCTCGAAGGCGTCGAGCGAAAATGGGAGGACTGCCTCGCTCCCGAACACGGCCAAGTGCGCTATCAACGCGGCCTCGACGGTGTTCGCATTCCAGGAACATCAGAAATCGTGTCTGAGGCGCAAGATGGGGGAACAGTTCAACTGACCATTGACAGTGACCTTCAGTGGTTTGTGCTTCAAGAAATTGCCAAAGCCACCCAAAACTTGGGGGCTGAATCTGCCACCGCGATGGTGGTGAAAGTCGACACAGGTGAAATTTTGGCGGTCGCCGACTATCCAACCTTCGACCCCAACGACTATGCCAATACTCCCCAAGAACACATCCGTGCTGCGGCGTTTACGTCTGCTCACGAGCCGGGCTCGACAATGAAAACGATGACTATCGCAGCCCTTTTGGACCTCGGATTGACCAGCCCTGGGGAGAAATTAGTTGCCCCGGGAATCTACGACCTGGGCGGTGGGTATCGCATCAGAAACTCGATGGGTTTCGGAACACAAAACCTCACCGTGACGGGGATACTCAGTGTGTCTTCTAACACCGGGACCGCTGAGCTCAGCACGAGGATGACGCCCCACCAATTTCACGCGTATTTTTCCCGCTTTGGTTTCGGTGAATCAACTTCGGTGGGTTTCCTGGGTGAGCAGGGCGGGCGATTGCCGAACCCTGACACGTTGGACCGGATTACCCGAGTGACTCAAAGTTTTGGTCAGGGAATGTCGGCCACCACTGCCCAGGTTGCTGGCGCTTATCAAGCTATTGCCAACGACGGTGTTCGGCTTCCGTTGACTTTGGTGGCCGGATGCGAAACCGCTGCCGGGGAGATGATTACCCCCGAGGCGCCAGAGCCGGTTCGGGTGGTGTCGGCTGACGCCGCCCGCACCACCATCACCATGCTGGAAACCGTCCCTGTCACCGGAACGCTGGCAAACCGTGTGTCCATCCCCGGATACCGTGTTGCCGCCAAAACCGGTACCGCTGAAATTGCTGAGGATGGGCGCTACGGGTCAAACCGTGTCATTTCTATCGCCGGAATGCTCCCGGCAGACAACCCCCAATACGTTGTAGTGGTGTCAATCGTCAAACCTCAGACCAACCGTTTCTCGTCGGCGGCTGCGCCCGCGTTCGAAGCAATTGCCGGCCACGTGATGAAGCACTATCGAGTGCCCCTATCAGACCGTGCTCCTGAGCTTCTCCCGCTACGCTGGGAGTAAGTTTTTTGGCCGGAGGGAAGGAGCCTCGTGGACAGTATTGTCACTCCACCCCCGAGGCCCCAACACCCCCAGCCGTTGTCGTTTGTAGCCCTGTGTGAACGGGTCGGGATCAGCGTCAAAACCGACACTGACGCCACCACCACCGGTGTGAGCATCAACGCCTCGCAGGTGGTGGTGGGCGACGTTTTTGTTGCGCTGGCTGGTTCTGTTCACCACGGGGCTCTCTTCGCCCCAGACGCCATTGACCACGGCGCGGTGGCTGTCATCACCGACCCTCAGGGTGCCACGATGTTGGGCAACATTGATGTCCCCGTGGGAGTGCACGAACACCCCCGCGATGTCTTGGGACTTATTTCTCGAGAGGTGTATCGAACAGGGGAATCCGCGCCGCAGGTTCTCGCCGTTACTGGCACGAACGGCAAAACATCGGTGACGTATTTTTTGGAAAACATTTGCCGGGCACTCGGCCAAAAAACGGCACTGAGTAATTCGACAGAGCGTCGTGTGGCAGGGGAAGTGTTCCGCACCAAACTGACCACACCGGAATCTAACGAGCTCCACGCAATGCTGGCCCTCGCCCAAGAAAACGGCGTTGACACGCTGTGTTTGGAGGCGAGTGCTCAAGCCATTGAACGTTCTCGACTAAACGGTTTGCAGGTTGCTGTTGCGGGTTTCACGAACCTGAGCCACGACCACTTTGAAGATTATGGCGACATGGACAACTATCTCGCGACTAAAGCCCAACTCTTTGACCCTCAGTATTCTGTTCGCGCAGTGATTTGTGTTGACACCGAATGGGGAACACGGCTTGCCCGCGAGGTCCGCATTCCGATCACCACCGTGTCTGCATCGGATGGCCCATCTGTGGCCGACGCTGACTGGGTGTATTCGGTCCTGGAGACGGACGGAGAGTACACAGAGTTCGAGGTGTCACGCGGGGGCCAGACAGTTCGAAGCCGCATTAGCGCGGTGGGTTCACATATGGTGCAAAACGCAGCCGTGGCAATTGTGATGGTCATCGCCAGTGGGCAGGGCGTGGCCGATGTTGCCGGTGCCATTTCGCCGGAGAAAGGGGGGCTGGATGTGGTCATACCGGGCCGACTGGAAAAAGTGTCCGGCTCCGCGCCCGTCGCCGTCTACGTTGATGCTGGACGCAGCGCCGACGCTTACGAGAAGACGTTGACAACCTTGGCATCCCTTGCAGGTGGCAAACTCATCGCAGTATGCGGAACGTCGGGCAACAGGGATCCCTCCAAACGGCCTGTCATGGGTGGCATGGCTGCGTCGATTGCCGATCATGTCATCATCACTGACGACGACCCCCGATGGGAGGACCCCTCCGATATCCGCGACGGCCTGCTCGCGGGCGCCCGGGCAGCCGAATCTGGTGCGACGATTGACGAAATCCCTGACCCCATCGAGGCGATTTCTCACGCCGTGTCGATTGCTCGGCCCGGGGATGTAATCGTTTGGAGTGGCCCGGGATCGCAAAACTATCGAGAAATTCGAGGCGAGCGACACCCCTTTTCGGCACGACAAGAAGCGGTTCTTGCCCTACGCAAACACGGCATGGACTCGAAAGGTTAGATCGTGGAATCTGATTCGTTCACCGCATCGACCACCGGTGTTTCCGCAGGGGGGATGACTCTCGCCGTCAACGCGTTTGGGGAAACGCGTGACATTCATACGGTTGCCCTTCACCCTCAAGCGGAGCAGTTTTTCGTGGACAGTTGTCACAGCGCAAACACTTGGGACGAGGCGTTGGTGACGTGGGAAAAGAAAATGGAGCCCTTTAAGCCCCAGCCGCTATCTGGAGCGCCCGCGGCCACTGTCGTCGTTGACCAGTCTGGCGAGGTCTCTGGTGATGATCTGGTGGCGTGGGGCCGGCTATTGGCCAGGCTCCAGACGCCTGAATGTAAAGCGGTGATGGTGTGTGGTGGGGTGGTGGTTGACCCTGCTTCTGACTATGACACCCTTGGCGCCCTCGCGGCCGCCCTCATCAGACAACGCCTCGGACTTTTTATCGGGGTGGGGCTCGGGGCAAAACCGGTCGCCACGCAGGTGGGGTTGGAAGGTTCGTGGGACGGCGAGTCTGTCTGGGCTGACACCCCGACCCGGGCATACGATTACCTGTGTGATCAGGTACACGAGTCGGATGTGGTCGTGGTGATTAGTCTCCAGCCGGCTGCCCTATCGGACCTGATGGCCCAATGGGGTGAGGTGATTCGGTGAGAGTACTTCTGCTGTCGGGAGGTTTCGCCCTTCTCTTCACACTTTTTCTCACCCCTGTCTTTGTCAGGTTCTTCGCCAAAGTGGGCTGGGGCCAATTTATCCGCCAGGATGGCCCCAAGACCCATTTCGTGAAACGTGGTACGCCCACGATGGGCGGCATAGTCATCATTTTGGGCATCATTTTTGGTTACGGAATGGCACACCTGGTGACCGGTGTTCGCCCCACCTATTCGGCGATTTTGGTGATTGCCATCATGGTGGGTTTAGGGTTGGTCGGGTTTCTCGACGACTTTTCCAAAATTCGACAACAGCAGTCTTTGGGTTTGACTCCTCGCGCAAAAGTCATTGGCCAGGTTGTTGTCGCCACAGTATTTTCCGTGTTTGCCGTGTCGTTTCCGAACCAGAACGACCAGACCCCGGCCTCGTTGGCTGTGTCGTTTTTGAGAGATATTGACTGGTTGACGTTCGCCGCTCTGGGAACAATCGGCAGTTATATCGCCTTCGCGATCTGGACAAGCCTGATTGTGGTGAGCACGTCGAACGCGGTGAACCTCACGGACGGTTTAGACGGTTTGGCTGCCGGCTCGTCGATTCTGGTATTTGGCGCATACGTGCTCATCAGTTTTTGGCAGTTCAACCAGTCGTGTTTCTCACCGTTTTTGGACCTGGACGTCGAATACAAGTGTTACGTGGTCCGAGACTCGATTGACTTAGCTGCCGTGTCAACGGCGATCGTTGCAAGCCTGATCGGGTTTTTGTGGTGGAACACGTCGCCGGCGAAAATTTTCATGGGTGACACAGGTTCTTTAGCGTTGGGCGGCGGAGTGGCGGCTATGGCCATGTTCACCCGGACGGAACTTCTGCTTCCCCTCATTGGCGGCCTATTTGTTGTGTTGACAGCGTCGGTGGTGATTCAACGGTTGTATTTCAAAATGACAGGCGGCCGGCGCGTATTTTATTCGTCGCCGCTTCACCACCACTACGAAATCAAAGGCTGGGCAGAAGTGACCATTGTGGTGAGGTTCTGGCTCATTGCGGGTCTGTTTGCTTTCACCGGGGCTGGCCTATTTTACCTCGAATGGCTTGGCCGTTAGTGTCCTCCTTTCCTTTGGGGTGGACGGGCGACTGGGCGGGGAAAAAGGTTCTTGTCTTAGGCTCCGGCGATGTGGGCTTTGCTATCGCTGACACGGTTCATGAGCTCGGCGCCAACACCACGGTTGTGACAGACACTCCGGGAGGCGATCAGGAAAAAATCTTGACCGTTCTTGGAGTGGCAGTGGTGACAGATCAGGGGGATCAGACAGACGTCTCGTCCGCGCCGGATATCATCGTGTTGTCATCGCCTGCCATGCGCTCCCACCCTCTGGCGGCTGCGGCTGCGAATGAGGGGGCGGCGGTCTGGTCAGAGGTGGAGTTTTCGTATCGGGTGGCCGACAAAAGCGGCACCAGGCCGCGGTGCATTCTCATTGGCGGGCACACTCACGGACAAGAGATTGCAACAATCAGCCAAGCCATCGTCGAGGAGGCGGGGCTTCGAGCTGTCGTCGTCGGCAGTCTTGGCGTCGTCGCGTTGGACGTTCTGAGAGACCCGACTGCGTGGGATGTGATCTTATGGCCGCTTGGCGCGGCTGAACTCGCCGACCTTCACCACGACACAGAGCCTCTGAGGACCCCGTTTATGGGGGTCGCTGTTGATGCTGACCGTATCCTTGGCCCCCTCGAACTTGATGCGGTGTATTTCCGCAACGACCACGCGTGCGTCTATTCTCGGGGCGGTGGGGCCACGGAGCGGGCGGTAGAAAACGCGTGGGTGCAGGAGGGGTGTCGCGCCATCGGAGTGGGGTTGGACACTCCAGGAATGAGTGACCTGGGTGTCGTTGATGACATTATCTGCGATCGCGCGTTCCTCGACGATCGTCAACACCGAGCACTCGAGTTGACCACCCTGGCCGAGTTGTCCGAGTTGGGGTGTCGTGACCAGGAGAGCGTGGGGAAAGTGGTGACGTCGTTGGCCATTGCCCGTGGCTTGTCGGTAAGCCCCGACAGTGTCGGACCTGCCCTTCGACGGGTTTTTAGCTAGCCGACGCGAATTGCCGACACACCCTCGGGTGTGGCGTGTTCACGAGGATTCCCGAGCACACTAAAGAGGGGAAAATCTGTTTTTTAGCGCCTGCGTAGGGGACGGTGATAGTCGATGGTGAAGACCACGCGACCAGCCGCGCGCGTCGATGTTGACGAGGCGAAGAAGCGCGCCGTCATCGGGGTGAAAACACTGTTTGAGACCCGAAGCCCGGAATACATCGTGATGGTGTCAATGGTGGTTTTCCTGGTCATTTTCGGCCTCACAATGGTGCTGTCATCATCGTTTGTCACATCGTCGCGGCAAGGTTCGGGCGATCCGTTCGCTGTGGCGATGAGGCAGGTGGTGTGGGCGACGGTCGGCATTCCGCTGATGTTGGTGGTGGGTCGGATGGCGCCATCAACGTGGAAGCCGTTGGCACCCACTTTGCTGCTCATCGGAATGGCCCTGCAGAGTCTTGTCATCTTTACCCCTCTGGGTGTTGCGGCCGGCGGTAACCGAAACTGGTTGACACTCGGTGGGTTAACGGGTCAACCGTCAGAGTTTTTGAAACTGGCGCTCATTATTTGGATGGCCGCGGTGCTCTCCCGCTACTTAGATGTGCTCTCGGATTGGAAGCGTTGGCTGAGTCGGATGGGGATGGGCTTGGGGTTGTCGATGGGGCTTGTCATGATGGGGCAAGACCTGGGAACCGTAGGCATTATGGTGCTCATTATTTTGGGCATTTTTTTTGTTGCCGGTGTTCGCCTCACTCACCTGGCTTTTGTTGTCGGGGTTTTGGCCGCCCTCGGCGCATTGGCTTCTGTCATCGCCCCCTACCGGATGGCCCGTTTTGCCGTCTGGTTGTCGGGGTGTGGCATGGAGGACTATCTCAGCCAGTGTTGGCAGCCGCTTCACAGCTTGTGGGCGATGGGTTCCGGCGGAATTTTTGGTGTCGGGTTGGGCAATTCCCGGGCGAAATGGTTCTGGTTGCCTGAAGCTGAGACGGACTACATTTTTGCCATCATTGGTGAAGAACTCGGCATCATTGGCACCGCTGTGGTGGTGGTGAGTTTTGTCGTGTTGGCGATTGCGATGGTCAGGTTGGTTCGCGCGAACCCTGACCCGTTTGCGAAACTCGTAACCGCCGGTGTGATGGTGTGGATTGTTGGTCAAGCGCTGGTGAACATTGCTGTGGTGTTGGAGCTTCTGCCCGTGCTGGGTGTTCCCCTGCCATTCGTGTCTTCTGGAGGGTCAGCTTTGATGGCCGGGCTGTTGGCATTTGGCGTGGTGATGTCTTTGAACCGCGGGGTTGTCCCCTCGGCACCGCCTGCCGCGCCTTCTCGTCCGACCACCCGGAGACAGGTGAGCGCCCAGTGACCACAATCGCCCTCACGGGCGGCGGCACGGCGGGCCACATTACGCCCATGAGAGCGGTCGGGGAGTCGCTGCTTGCCGCCCAGCCCGACACTTCTCTCGTCATCATTGGAACAGAAGCCGGCCGCGAGAAACAACTTTTGCCGGAGGGTTTCGGCGACATCGTCGAGGTGCAAAAGCTTCCTTTCCCGAGATCACTTTCGATGGACGCACTTCGGTTTCCACGACGTTTCTCTCGAGCAGTGTCCAGCTTGAGACACCATTTTCGTGAACGTTCCGTCGATGTTGTTGCCGGGTTTGGTGGGTATGTTGCGGCGCCGGCCTATGTGGCGGCGTGGCGGGAAAAGATTCCCCTGGTCATTCACGAAGCAAACGCTCTCCCGGGTTTAGCAAACCGTTTGGGAGCTCGACTCACCAGCCATGTTGCCACCTGTTTCCCGGGGACACCCCTTCCCCACCACGTCACTATTGGCATGCCTCTTCCGCGACATATTGTCGACATGGACCAGGAAGCTTTAGCCCCGGAGGGGTACACGTTTTTTGGTTTAGACCCCGCACAGCCCGTCCTCCTCATTACGGGAGGCTCTAGCGGCGCGAAGAAACTGAATGAAGCGCTGGTTGAAGCGGTGCCGCGGATTGTGAAACGGGGGTGGCAGGTGCTTCACCTTGTCGGCCCGTCTCTCGAGGTGCCCCAGGCAATGCCTGGTGGTTATGTGGCGGTGGATTACTGTCAGCAAATGGAACTTGCATACGCCGTCGCCGATATGGTCATTTCGCGTGCCGGCGCTGCCACCGTGTCGGAGCTGGCAATTGCGGGCCTTCCCGCGATTTTGGTCCCGTACCACGTGGGCAATGGTGAACAGCACCGCAATGCCCGTTTCCTGGTGAAAGAGGGGGCAGCGCTGGTGGTGAACCAAGCAGATGTCACCCCCGCTTATATTGACTCTGTGGTGTTACCTCTTCTTGATGACCGGGTTCAACGTGACCGCATGGGTCAGGCCGCCAAACGTGTTGCCTTTACAGATGCCGCGGAACGATTCGCTGACATGGTGTGGGCAGCAAGGGAGGTGGCGTCGTCATGTTGAGACCCCGCGAAGATGGCTGGTTACCTGATGATTTTGGTCGGGTTCACCTCATCGGTATTGGCGGTTCCGGGATGAGCGGTGTCGCCCGAATTTTGCGTGAGCGTGGCTACCAGGTGACGGGGTCTGATCGTGCCGCGTCGGAAGTCACTGAAGCCCTCGAAGACATCGGTATTCCTGTGCACATCGGGCATCACTCTGATTTCCTCGCCACCACCGACACGGTCATTTCTACCTACGCCATCCGAGACCATCATCCGGAGATCGTTGACGCTACTGAACGGGGGATACCCATCGTTCACCGGGCAGATGCGCTGCGTTTCATTTCCCGCGGCAGGAAACTTGTTGCGGTGGCAGGATCGCATGGCAAGACAACCTCAACCGCCATGCTGGCGACCGCCCTGCACAGGGCGGGTATTGATGCGGGGTGTGTGAATGGGGGGGTGGTCTCGGAGTGGGGGGCGTCAGCCCGCCACGGCGAATCCGACTGGTTTGTGATTGAAGCAGACGAATCAGACCGCTCCTTCACCATTTATGACACTGACGTAGTGATGGTGACAAATATTGCCCCCGACCACCTCGATTTTTATGGCAGCGTCGAGGCCATCTTCGACGCTTTTGCCGAGTTTGTGACGAGACCGAAAAAAACGCCGGTTATGTGTGTTGACGACGAAGGGGTGCGGTCTCTCCTGTCACGCCTGGGCAACATTGACCATGTGAGTTACGGCTTTTCGGAGAGTGCCGACGTTCGCTTGGTCTCCTGGGAACAGGCTCCTGTCGCCACTGGCATTGTTTCTTATCGTGGCGAGACGGCCGAGTTTCGTCTGGCCGTCCCGGGCAGACTGAACGCGTTGAATGCCACCGGTGTGATCGCCACGATGGTGGCGATGGGGCTGAGTGTGGGTAACGCTGCGCGTGCGGTGAGTGGTTTTCAGGGCGCTGACCGCCGTTTCCAATTCCACGGCGAAGTGGGCGGCATTCGTGTGTTTGACGACCACGCGCACCACCCGTCTGAGGTGGCGGCGGCTCTTGAAATTGGCCGAGCGGTCGCGGGGGAGGGGCGGGTGATTACCGTGTTCCAGCCTCACCTGTTCACGAGGACACAGCTGATGGCTGACAGTCTTGCCAACGCTTTTTCTCTGGGCAGCAACCACACCATTTTTCTCGACATTTTCGGAGCGCGGGAAGATCCCATTGACGGGGTCACCACCCAGCTGATTCTTGACCACATGGCCGAGGGTGCTTCGTGGGAGTTTGAGCCAGATTGGGATAAGGCCTGTGATGCGGCGATCAGAGCTGCCAAGCCGGGCGACATTATTTTGACGATGAGTACCGGTGACCTCTATCAGATTGTGCCCCGGCTGCTCGCCCGAATGCGCGAGGTATTCGGTGATGACTGACGTTCCCGACAAGCAGGTGATGGCGCCTCCGGCTCCTTCCAATGCTCGGGATGTGCGTCGCGCACAAGTAGAGCGGCGGCGGGCAGAGCGCAAAGAGTTTCGCCGGTTCACCGTGTCGACGAGGAAACGTCGAATCAGTGCGGTGGTGGGGGCGGGCTCACTTGTTTCGCTGCTGTTGGCCGTGGTCATTTTGACCACATCGCCGGTTTTTTCGCTACAGAAAATTGAGCTGGAAGGCGTGGAGCTCCTGTCCGAGGCTGAGGTGCGTGGGCAACTATCTGAACTGGTTGGAGTTCCGCTTGCCCGCGTCGGCCCGAATGAGGTTGCAGAAATGTTGGCTGACTTTCCTCTGATTCGTTCGGTGGAGACCCGGGTTGACCTGCCGAACACTTTGGTGGTGTCGGTGGTGGAGAGGACACCACTCGGGGTGGTGCAGACGCCCGCCGGTTTTGATGTTGTCGACCAGGCAGGTGTGGTGTTGTGGTCGGAGTCGGTGAAACCGATGAGTTTGCCGGTGATTCTTGTCGCTCCGGATCGTGAGTCAGCACCGTTTCGGGCGATTGTTCGAGCCCTTGAAGTATTGCCCCCGTCAGTTCTTGCTCGAGTTGACGCGGTCACCGCGAACAGTCAAGACACGGTGCGTTTTAGTTTGCAAGACAGTAACCACATTGTGTTGTGGGGGAGTGCGGAACTTTCTGAGGCGAAGGCGCGGGCGTTGCCCGCGGCATTGCTCGCCGCGGGGGTAGAGGGCACAAAATTGATTGATTTGTCAACGCCTGACACGGTCGTTATTCGAGACGTCAATTAGTTTTCCTCACGCTGCGACACGCCCGCGGGCCTCCTGGCGTCTGTCGATTCTCGCCGTACCGTTAGGTCTAATGAGAAGTGAATAAAACTCTCATCTTCAAGTAGAGGTTGAAGGTTTTCTAAGGAGGCAGTGCGTGTCAGGACATTCCAACTACCTGGCGGTCATCAAAGTGGTCGGAGTCGGCGGAGGCGGCGTCAACGCCGTCAATCGCATGATCGATCGTGGTCTCCGAGGCGTCGAATTTATTGCCATCAACACCGACGCCCAGGCACTGCTGATGTCAGACGCCGACGTCAAACTCGACATCGGTCGGGAGCTCACCCGTGGCCTCGGAGCGGGCGCCGACCCAGAAATTGGGCGACGAGCTGCCGAAGACCACGCGGAAGAAATCGAACAGGCCCTTGCCGGCGCCGACATGGTTTTTGTGACCGCTGGGGAGGGTGGCGGAACGGGAACCGGCGGAGCGCCGGTTGTCGCCCGGATTGCAAAATCGCTGGACGCCCTCACCGTCGGTATTGTCACCAAGCCATTCAGCTTTGAAGGCAAGAGGCGCCAGGCTCAAGCTGAGGAGGGTGTCAAAGGGCTCAAAGAAGAAGTGGACACCCTCATTGTTGTTCCCAATGACCGGTTGCTCGAAATTAGCGACCGTTCCATCAGCATGATTCAGGCATTTGAAACCGCTGACCACATCCTTTTGGCCGGGGTCCAAGGCATCACCGACCTGATCACCACGCCGGGGCTCATCAACCTGGACTTCGCCGACGTCAAGTCGGTGATGCAAGACGCCGGCAGCGCTCTCATGGGCATCGGCGCCTCACGAGGGGCAGACAGGGCAATCAAAGCCGCCGAGCTCGCGGTCGCCTCGCCACTTCTGGAAACCAGCATCGAAGGCGCACAAGGCGTGCTGTTGTCCATCCAAGGTGGGTCCAACCTGGGTCTCTACGAGATCAACGACGCCGCGAAACTCGTTGAGGAAGCAGTTCACCCCGATGCGAACATCATTTTCGGTGCGGTTATCGACGATGCTCTTGGCGATGAAGTTCGCGTCACCGTGATTGCTGCTGGTTTCGATGAAAACCAGGTTCACAAGCCGTTTCTCCCCCGTAATGAGAAAACCGACGAGCCCACCACGGCAGATGTTCTCGCGGACGCCCCGGACGAAGGAGACGGCGACTTGACCGAAGTTCCCGCCGTTGCTGACCCAGACACTTTCCAGGCGGGCTTTGAGACGGAACCGGCGGACGATACGGAACTCGACGTTCCCGACTTTCTTCGTTAGCGATGGAAGACCACCCCTCCGACACGCTTCCGGAGCGATACCACCGGGTCATGAACCGCATTGCAGAAGCGGGGCTTGCGGCTGGGCGTGATCCGGGAGACATCACCACGATTGTGGTGACCAAGTTTCACCCCGTATCACTCATGAGAGAACTTTACGGACTGGGACAACGGGATTTCGGTGAAAACCGACACCAGGAAGCAGTCGCGAAACATTCTGAAACGACTGACCTTGACGTGGTCTGGCACTTTCAGGGGCAATTGCAATCCAATAAAGCCAAAGCAGTCGCCCAATACGCTGATGTTATTCACTCCCTCGACCGAGAGTCGCTGCTCATCAAACTCGCTGACCAGGATCGACACGTGGATGTATTCATCGAAGTGAACCTCACCGATGACCCAGGTCGAGGCGGTGTCATGCCAGCGGGCCTTCCCGCCCTGGTCGAAAAAACTCTCGGCGTCTCTCAGGTCACCCTGCGCGGCCTCATGGCAGTCGCCCCCCAAGACGAAGAGCCGGCCAGAGCTTTTGAGAGGGTCAACATCCTCAGGGAGGGCATTCTGCCCCTCGCCCCGCACGCGACAGACCTTTCCATGGGCATGTCAGGAGACTATGTGGAGGCAATTTCTGCCGGCGCGACACACCTGCGCATTGGCACGGCAATCACGGGAAAACGCCCTCCTGGCGTCTAGCCTTTTTTTAACCGAGTAAAAGAAGGGCGACACCATGTCAAATCCTCTGCGCAAAACGCTTGAGTTCTTAGGTCTTGCTGAAGAGAATCAGCAGGACTGGGACCGTCCAGGCAGCGAGACTCAGACGGCCCAGCCGACTCGGGCGACAGTGACCCCGCTCCGCCGGGGACGTCACAACACCCCTGACGTCAACGAAATTTTGACCGTTCATCCCAAGAAGTATGAAGACGCCAAGCTCATTGCCGAAACCTTCCGCGAAGGAATCCCGGTCATCATGAACCTGAGCCAAATGTCTGAAACGGAAGCCCGCCGTCTTGTTGATTTTTCCAGCGGTCTCACACAGGGCCTCTACGGCCACATTGAGCGCGTCACCCCGAAGGTGTTTCTTCTTTCTCCGTCACACATTCAGGTGTCGGCAGAAGCTGAAGAGGCTCGCCCGGTTGACCCCTCGCCGCTGATTGACTAAGGCCGGCACTTTGCCAGGGGAACCCCTGGAATAATTGAGCCATGGCTGTCATTGCGTGGGTGCTGTATGTTCTTCTCAATATTTTCTTTATTGCGATGTGGGTCAGGTTTGTTTTCGACTGGATTCGTGTCTTCTCAAGAAACTTTCGACCCAAAGGGCCTTTTCTCCTCCTCGCCGAAGCCGCCTATTCGATCACCGATCGGCCACTTCGTTCAGTAAGAAAAGTTATTCCTCCGCTGAGATTTGGGGGAGGAGCTATTGATTTGGGATGGAGCGTTCTCATGATTGGAACACTCATCGTGATGAGTATTGTGGGGTCATTTCGATACGTTTAGCGGTTCCTTTCGCCCATGGCGCTATGCTGGGGGCCGTCTCGCTTCACTGCGAATCAAAATTATGATTGCTGGGACGAACAAGCAATTTTGAACACGAGGGAAAAGGTATGGCACTAACACCGGAAGACATCGTCAACAAGAGATTCCAGTCGACAAAGTTCCGCGACGGATACGACCAGGACGAAGTTGACGATTTCCTTGATGAAGTGGTCGCAGAAATGCGCCGTGTTGTGCAAGAAAACGAAGACCTGAAACAGGAACTCCAGGCTGCTGAAGCACGCATCGCCGAATTGCAAAGAAGCGCCGGCGACACTCCTCAAGGCTCCTCAGCTCCCGTCGCCCCACAACCCGTTTCTGCTTCCCAGCCGCAGGTGCCCACCGGGGTCCCTCAGCCGCTGGGTGACCCGGTTGAAGCCGAGAGCACCAACAATCTTCTCCAGCTCGCGCGGCGACTCCACGAAGAACACGTCCGTGAAGGTATCCAAAAGCGCGATGAGCTCATCGCCGAAGGCCACGCCCAAGCCGCCCGGGTGGTCGCTGAAGCTGAAGCGGAACAGCGTCGGCAACTCGCTGGGTTCGAGGAGCAAAAGAAGGTCCTCGAGGGTCGCATCGAACAACTCCGAGAATTCGAGCGTGACTATCGCCACAGCCTCAAAGGCTTCATCACCTCTCAACTCAGTACCCTCGAACAGACGGGTCTGGACTCTGTGGCGCCACAGACCGGTTCCCTGCAGACGGCCGGAGGGGCCCCCTCCGAGACGGATCGCGCTGACGCCGAGTCGTCCAGCGAGCAGCACCCTCAGGCTTAGGTGTCGGACCGCGCCGGAACTGCCGCGGGGGACTCGCACCAGCGCGTGCAGGTTGACTTGTCGCTAGACGGCGAACGGATTGACATTGCCGTGGCGGCGCTCGGCCACATGTCCCGATCTCAAGCAACTGCAGCAATCGAGCAGGGGCGGGTGTCTAAAAACGGTCGACCGGTCAAAAAGTCGGAGCGTGTGACGGTGGGCGACCGTGTGGTCATTGGCTCTCCTCCCGCAGACGACGGCGCCGGTGCAGCGGTGCGCATTGCGGTTCCGCTCATTTATCGGGACGACCACATTGTTGTGGTGGATAAACCTCCGCATATCGCTGTTCACCCAGCTCCCGGTTGGGATGGGCCCACCATTACTGGCGAACTGGCCCTCGAAGGGGTGGGCCTTGCCCAGATGGGGCCGGCTGAACGACAAGGGGTTGTGCACCGTTTAGACAGCGGCACCTCAGGTGTCATGGTGTTGGCTGTCAGCGACCTTGCCTACCAGACTCTTAAAGACGCTTTTCGCGACCGAGCTGTCAGCAAAAAGTATCGCGCCCTCGTCCAGGGATACCCTGATCCATCGTCAGGAACCATAGATGCTCCCATTGGCCGGCACCCGAGTTCGTCCTGGAAGTTCGCTGTCACCACGACGGGTAAGCCCGCGGTCACTCACTACGACACGGTGGAAGTGTTTCCCGGTGCGACCCTGGTCGACATCGAGTTGGAGACGGGCCGCACCCATCAAATCCGGGTGCACTTCCAGGCGGAGCGGCACCCGCTCGTTGGTGATGGTCTCTACGGCGCAGATCCGACGTTTACGAAACGGCTGGGGCTTAGCCGCCAGTGGCTGCACGCCGTCCGTCTCGGGTTTTCACACCCTGCCACAGGCCAATGGGTGGAATTTTCAAGCGAACCCTCGCCAGACCTTCTTGACGCCCTCGATGCTCTCGAAATCTCCTCATAGCCTCGTGTCAGCGGAAAGGGAACAGGGGAGTGCCAGTACTCTAGGAGAGTTCCCTAGCCGGAGATCCAGTGAGTAACTCGTCCGATTCTTTCGTCCACCTCCACGTTCACACGGAGTATTCGATGCTGGACGGCGCGGCCAGAATTTCTGAACTGGTTGCCGAGGTGGCCAGGCAGGAAATGCCGGCCGTTGCGATGACTGATCACGGGGTGATGTTTGGCGCTTACGAGTTTTGGAAAAAAGCCACCGATGCCGGCGTCAAACCGATTGTCGGTATTGAAGCCTATTTGACGCCGGGAACGCATCGCACCGATAAAACACGGGTGAACTTCGGGTCAGGGGGAGAAGACGACGTGTCAGGCGCCGGCGCGTACACACACATCACTCTCTTGTCTGAGAGCACCGAAGGAATGCATAACCTGTTTCGTTTGTCCTCGTTGGCATCCATTGAGGGTTACTACTTCAAACCTCGAGCCGATATTGACCTGTTGGAGCGTTTCCACAAGGGAGTCATCGCCACCACAGGTTGTCCCAGTGGTGAAGTGCAAACGAAACTCCGACTGGGCATGTATGAGGACGCCAAGAAGGCAGCCGCTGACATGCGTGACCTGATGGGGGCAGATAATTATTTCGTCGAGCTCATGGATCACGGCTTGCCGCTGGAAAAGCGCGTCCAGGCTGACCTCATCAGGCTGGCCAAAGAGCTCGACATTCCGCTGGTAGCCACCAACGACTCCCATTACACTCACGCCCACGATGCCAGTGCCCACGAACTGTTGTTGTGTGTCCAGTCGGGGTCAACGTTGGACGACCCGAAACGCTTCAAGTTCGACTCCACCGACTTTTACATTAAAACGGCTGACGAAATGCGCAAGCTGTTTGCCGACTATCCCGAAGCAATCACTAACACTTTGCTGATTGCCGAGCGGGTATCCGTCGAGTTCGATGATTCTGTCAGTTACATGCCGGTGTTTCCCGTGGCAGAGGGTGACACGGTTGTTGATGCTTTCCAACGCGCTGTTGACGAGGGCCTCGCATTGCGCTACCCCAGTGGCGTGTCAGAGAAGGTGCGGAAACAGGCCGACTATGAGGTGGGCGTGATTATCCAAATGGGTTTCGCCAGTTACTTCCTGGTTGTTGCCGACTTCATCACTTGGGCGAAAGAGCAAGGAATCCGGGTGGGCCCCGGCCGTGGGTCTGGCGCAGGGTCAATGGTCGCGTACGCCATGCAGATTACCGAACTGGACCCGCTGGAACACGGCCTCATTTTTGAGCGTTTTTTGAACCCCGACCGTGTGTCCATGCCCGACTTTGATGTGGACTTTGATGAGCGCCGGCGAAACGAAGTTATCCGTTACGTCAGCGAAAAATACGGCGATGACAGGGTCGCGCAAATTGTGACCTTTGGGACCATCAAAGCGAAGCAGGCACTCAAAGACTCGGCCAGGGTGTTGGGATACCCCTTCGGGATGGGGGAGAAGCTCACCAAGGCAATGCCCCCATCGGTCATGGGCAAAGACATTCCCCTGCAGGGAATGTTTGACAAAAGTCATGACCGTTACAAGGAAGCGGCTGATTTCCGTGCTGTGATCGAATCGGACCCGGACGCGAAGAAAGTGTTTGACGGGGCACTGGGTATTGAGAACCTAAAAAGACAGTGGGGTGTTCACGCCGCCGGTGTGATCATGTCAAGTGAGCCACTTATTGACATTATCCCCATCATGAAGCGAGACCAGGACGGCCAAATTGTTACCCAGTTTGACTACCCGACATGCGAGACGTTGGGTCTCATCAAAATGGACTTCCTGTCGCTTCGAAACCTCACCATCATCGACGACGCCCTGGACAATATTGAGGCAAACCGGGGACATCGACCGGTGTTGGAAGAACTCACCTTGGATGACCCGGAAACTTACGCGCTGCTGAGCCGCGGCGACACCCTCGGGGTGTTTCAACTAGATGGCGGTCCGATGCGAAGCCTGTTGAAAATGCTTCGACCAGACAGTTTTGAAGACATTTCCGCCGTATTAGCCCTCTACCGGCCAGGCCCTATGGGGGCCGATTCTCACACCAACTATGCGTTGCGCAAAAACGGCCAACAAAAATCTGTCCCGCTGCACCCTGAGCTCGCTGACGCCCTGGACGACATCCTGGGCACCACCCACGGCCTGATTGTGTATCAGGAGCAGGTGATGGAGATTGCTCGGAAGCTTGCCGGATACACGCTCGCCCAGGCAGACGTGTTGCGCCGGGTGATGGGAAAGAAAAAGAAGTCAGAGCTGGACGAACAGTTTGAAAGTTTTCTCGCCGGAATGCGAGAGAACGGGTTCAGCGACGACGCCACCAAGGCGCTGTGGGATGTTTTGGTGCCGTTTTCTGATTATGCATTCAACAAAGCTCACTCCGCCGCTTACGGTGTTATTTCCTATTGGACTGGCTACCTCAAAGCTCACTATCCGGCCGAATACATGGCGGCTCTGCTCACCAGCGTGAGCGACGACAAAGATAAGTCGGCGGTGTATTTGAACGAGTGTCGCCGGATGAAGATTGACGTGTTACCGCCGGACATAAACGAATCGTACGTCTCATTCACAGCGGTCGAGGACCGAATCCGGTTCGGATTGGGCGCAGTAAGGAACGTGGGCGCCCAGGTGGTGGAACACATTAAACAGGCGCGAGAAAGTAAAGGGGCCTTCACCGGTTTCCATGACTTTTTAGACAAAGTCCCCGGGTCTGTCCTGAACCGTCGAACTGTTGAATCGCTCGTGAAAGCGGGAGCTTTTGACCAGTTTGGTCACTCTCGACGTGCGCTCAGCGACATTTGCGAAAACTCGGTGGATGAGGCGGCCAGGCGAAAAAAGGCGGAAGAACACGGTGACGTTGGTTTTGATTTTGACGCGCTGTTTGATCAGGAAGACCAGCCCCCGCCGGAGCGCGTCCCTGACTTACCCGAATGGTCAAAGAAAGAACTTCTTGCGCTTGAGCGGGACATGTTGGGGTTGTATGTCTCTGACCATCCTCTCAGCGGGATGGAAATGGGCTTGCGCCGAGAATCGGACATGACGGTGATCCAGTTACTCGAATCGTCCCCCGAGGACGGAACCGTGGTGACAATCGCTGGGCTGATTACGTCGGTGGCTCACCGGGTGGCACGAAATTCGGGTAACCCTTACGGTCAGGCCACCTTGGAAGATTTCACCGGCGAACTGTCGTTACTGTTTTTGGGCAAAAGCTACACAGAAAACCAGTCACTGCTTCAACCAGACCACATTGTTGTAGTCAGAGGCCGCATTCAACAGCGTGACGATTCGGTCATCATCCAAGGTCAAAGTGTTGAAGCTCTCAGCATCACCCCGTCATCACCAGACCAGTACGACGGGCCGTTGACTTTGAACGTCCCCGAGCATCACGCGACAGCCGATGTGTTGCGTGCGCTCGACGAAGCCCTGGGGCGGCACGAGGGTGTCAGCGAGGTGCGGTTGCGCCTCGTCAATGGCAAGGTGGCGAGAGTTTTCCAACTGCCCAGGCGCGTGGCAGTGTCGACTGACCTCATTGGTGAAGTAAAAAGTGTCCTGGGGCCACATTGCCTAGCCAGCTAGCCCCCAATTTCCCGAGTTTCTAGCTGAGGGGTTCAGCACTCGCGTATTGGCGGCCCTGATAGGTGAGACCTTTGTCTTCTTCGCCCAAGCCACCACCGACAATCTCAACGATGACAGTCGCTGCTTTGTGGTGGACGACACGGTCAATAATTTTTCCCACCAGGTAGGCGGACGCTCCAGGAAGAAGCGGAAGCCCCTCGGGCCCGTCTGTGACATCAACGCCCAAAAAACGGGCTTCTTTCATGTCAGCAAACTTTTTAGCGAGGGTCAGGTTTTTGGTTCCCAGGATGTGGACCAAAAGATGGTCGGTGCCCTCCACAGCACCCCAGCTGCTGGATGTGGTGGCCATGTTGATCGTCGCCATGGGTGGGTCGGCTGCCAGGGACGTCACAGACGTGGCAGTGAAACCTGTGGGGGAGCCGTCAGGTTGGCGAAGTGTGACGATGGAAATTCCTGCCGCGTGACGGCGGAACGCTTCGAGAAAAACATCTTGGGGGTCGGGGGTGGAGGAGGGGGAATATTCAGAGGTCATAATGCTCCAGTCTAAGGCGGTGAATGTCACCCACCCGCCCCAATACGATGGAGGGGTGATGCAGATTGTTGATTGGCGTGATGCCACTATCTCTAACGCGTGGTTGGCGGATCGTATTCCCGCGCCGCATCAGTCAGACGCGGGGGTCGAAAGTGATGTTCGCGCCCTTATCGACGAAGTGAAGGCCAGGGGAGTGGACGCACTTTATGACCAGGCCAAAAAATTTGACGGTGTCACCGGGCATAAGGTGGCGGTGTCAGAAAAGACACGACAGGCTGCGCTGACCTCTCTTGCCCCTGAGCTTCGCGGCGCCATCGAAGAGGCGATTAGACGGGTGAGGAAAGCGTCTGAAGCGTCCATGAGAGACGACGTCATCACTGAACTTGACGCCGGCGCGACCGTTACGCTGCGTTGGCGGCCTGTGGATCGCGCCGGAGTGTATGTCCCCGGGGGGAAAGCGGTATACCCCTCCAGCGTGGTCATGAATGTGGTTGCAGCCCAGGTGGCTGGCGTGGCATCCATTGCCCTGGTGTCCCCACCGCAGAGCGACTCCGGCGGTGTGCACCCGACGATTCTTGCCACGGCAGAGCTTTTGGGCGTTGATGAGGTGTATGCAATGGGCGGTGCGGGGGCGATTGCCGCGTTAGCTTATGGCATCCCAGAGGTGGGCCTGGAACCGGTGTCGGTGATCACCGGACCAGGCAACCAGTATGTCGCGACGGCTAAACGGCTTGTTCGAGGCGAAGTCGGGATTGATTCGGAGGCGGGCCCCAGCGAAATTGCCATTATTGCCGATTCTTCTGCCCCGGTGTCATGGATGGCCGCCGACCTGATTAGTCAAGCTGAACACGATGAGTTGGCGCAGGCAATTTTGATAACAACGGATGCCGATTACGCGGCTGCGATTGTCGACGCGGTTGCCTCCCAGGCTCACAACACGCCCAATCGTGAACGTGTGATGCACGCCCTGTCTGGCACACAGTCTGGTGTGTATGTGGTGAGCACAATGGAGCAGGCCATAGTTCTCACAAATTTCCTCGCCCCCGAACACTTAGAAATTGTGACGGTGAACGCTAACGATGTGGCGGCTCGGATTACACACGCGGGCGCAATTTTCTTGGGGCCACACACTCCGGTGAGTGCCGGGGATTACCTGGCGGGCTCCAACCATGTTTTGCCCACCGGCAGGCAGGCCAGATTCCAGTCGGGTTTGTCCCCGCAGACTTTCCTTCGCTCCCAACAGGTTGTTCACTACAGTGACGTCGCTTTGGGTACTGTCGGTCACAAAATTATTGACTTTGCTGAAGCTGAATTTCTTCCCGCACACGCTGATGCGATTCGCATGCGGATGGAAGATACTGGCACCGGAGGTTAGTGACGTGTTTTGTCCATTTTGTCGGCACCCGGATTCCCGTGTTGTGGATTCGCGGACCAGTGATGATGGCATGTCGATTAGGCGTCGTCGTCAGTGTCCCGAGTGCGCCAGGCGCTTCTCCACGATGGAAACAGCCAGCCTGAGCGTTATCAAACGCTCAGGGGTGACAGAACCATTCTCTCGGGAGAAAATTGCTTCCGGCGTAAAGAAAGCCTGTCAAGGAAGACCTGTCACCGACCAGGATTTGGCCCAGTTGGCGCAGCGGGTGGAGGAAACTATCCGGCAGACGGGCGCCAGTCAGGTGGAAGCCAACGAAATCGGTTTGGCCATTTTGGAGCCGCTGCGAGAGTTGGACGAGGTGGCCTATTTGAGGTTCGCTAGCGTCTATCAGGCTTTTGAAAACTTGGACGATTTTGAACAGGTGATTGCTGCGCTGCGGGAACAGCCCGAGACGACCCCGGAAGGTGACTAGGGTGTATCGTCTCGTGTTCGCGGTGTTCAAAAAAATGAACCCCGAAACAGCTCACCACGTCGGCATGGCGGTTATTCGCTTCTGCGGTTTGCCCGGCGTGCGCCAGCTTGTCAGACAGTTCACCAAACCGGCGCCGAGCGAGGCCGTCCCGGCAATGGGCCTATCTTTCGCCTCACCCGTGGGGGTCGCAGCAGGGTTTGATAAAAACGCCGAAGGAGTCATGGGGTTGTGGGCGCTGGGGTTTGACCATGTCGAAGTGGGAACGGTCACCCCCAAACCCCAGTCGGGTAACCCCGCACCGCGGTTGTTTCGACTTCTCCAAGACCGGGCGCTCATTAACCGCATGGGATTTAACAACGACGGCATGGTGGCGGTGAGAAGGCGGTTGGAAAAGATTCGACGGCTACCCATCAGGCCCATTGTTGGCGTGAATATTGGAAAAAACCGTGACACCGAACTGTCGAAGGCCGCGGACGATTACCGCACTCTCGCCGCGCACTTTGCCGACGTTGTCGACTATATGGTGATCAATGTCAGTTCCCCCAACACTCCTGGGCTTCGAGACCTGGGAACGGCGAAACACCTTATTCCGCTGGTGCAAGCCGTCTTGGCGGAGGCGGGAGACGTTCCAGTGTTGGTCAAGATCTCCCCAGACGCCACCGATAAACAGTTGAGTGCTGTGGTGAAAAAACTGGCGACGCTGAAGATTGCAGGAATCATCACCGCGAACACCACGACTGCACGTCAACACCTTGTGACTGCTCCCGCTGAACTGGAATCGATAGGCGATGGCGGGCTATCCGGTCACCCGTTAGCGACGAGGTCCCAAGAGTTGACACACCTAGTGAGACAACTTTTGCCTGAAGACATGCTGGTTATTGGCGTGGGAGGTGTTGAGTCTGGGTGGGATGTTCACCGGCGCCAGCTCGCCGGAGCGACACTCGTGCAGTTGTATACGGCGTTTGTGTATCAAGGTCCAGGTGTTGCTCGGGCCATTCACCGGCAACTGGCCGACATCGGAAGTTAGCTGGGTTTTTCGCCGCGCTTAACCTGTGGCTTGGGCAACCTGAGTCCGCGCATTTGTAGGCCCCGCATTGCCGCATACCAGCGGACTCCTCGCTCCACATTATCGGGGCCGTATTTCGCGGTGAGACCTTTACGCACTTGGTAGCCGAGAATGTACGAATCGAGGATGGCCAGCAGAAAGAACCCCCACAACACGATGATCGCAATAACTTGCGCCTCGATGGAGGGCAAAAAAGTGGCGATGATGACAGCAAACATCATGGGGATGAGGAACTCCCCGAAGCTTCGACGGGCATCCACATAGTCCCTTACCCATTTGCGCTGCGGGCCCTTATCGCGAAGGGGCAAGAACCGCTCATCCCCCCGGGCCATACCTTCGCGGGCCTTTTCCCGTTGCGCGCGAACACGGTCACGTTTTTCTTTGCGAGAGTTGGCGACCAGCGGTCTTTGGCGTTCCGCTTCCCTTTCTTTCCGAGTGGGGGTGGGGCGTCCCTTCCCGGAAGCTTTCAGCTCGGGTTCACTCTCGGGGGTGTCAGGCACGGGGCTCCTTCAGGGTTATCGCTTGGCAGGGCCAAGACCTTAAGATTACCGGCATGGCCACTGAATCATCTCACCAGCCCATTCTTGAAGCACTTCACCACCAGGCGGATAACATTTTCGCGCACGGTGTCGAGCACCTCAAGACTCTGATCCGACTTCCGTCTCTGAGTATTCCAAGCGCCGACGCGGAACCGGTCGAAGAGAGCGCTCGCGTTGTCCGCGACATGTTTGCTGGTGTCGTGGAGTGGGATGTTATCGATATTGTCCGGGCGGGTGGGGGCCGACCGGCGGTGATGGCCCGGAAGAACCCAGCGCCTGGCCGGCCCACCGTTTTGCTCTACGCCCACCACGATGTTCAGCCGTCTGGCCCGGCTGAGGCCTGGGAATCGGCCCCCTTTGAGCCGGATATCAGAAACGGGAGGCTCTATGGCCGGGGGAGTGCGGACGATGGCGCCGGAGTTATCACCCACTGGCAAGCACTCTCCTACCTGAGTGTCCTCCAGTCAGACCTCGGGGGTTTGGGAGTGGTGGTGTTCATTGAGGGCGAGGAAGAGTCGGGGTCGCCGACATTTGGGGAACTGCTCGATACCCACCGGGACATTCTTGAAGCTGACGTCATTGTTGTTGCAGACTCTGATAATCCGTCGCCCGATATTCCGGCCCTCACCACCAGTCTTCGAGGGGTGGTGGGTGTCACGGTGACGGTGACAACGGGGGAGCACCCACTGCATTCGGGCATGTTTGGTGGTGTTATTCCTGATGCCCCGACCGCTTTGATCCGCCTGCTGGCCACCCTCCACGACGACCAGGGGGATTGTGTGTTGTCGTTTGATTTGCCAGAAGACCGGCCACACCACAAGTTTGATGAGAGCTCGCTGAGAAGGGAGGCGGGCGTGTTGCCCGATGTGAAGCTGGTAGGAACAGGGTCGATCAGTGACCGGCTGTGGTGGAAACCTGCCATCACTGTCACCGGCTTTGACGCCCCAGCAACCGCGGCGTCGTCGAATACGCTCTGGCCGGAAGCAAGCGCGCGAGTAAGCATGAGGGTGCCGCCGACCGTGTCGCCTAACGAGGCGTATGACGCCTTGACGGCCCATCTGAGCGCCCATGCCCCGTGGGGAGCGTCGGTCAGTTTTTCTGCAGTGGAAAAGGGCCCAGGCTTTGTCGGCACGACAGACCACCCGCACGCTGAACTGTTTGCCGAATGTGCGGAAGCCGTGTTTGGGCACCCGTTGCGGTTCCAGGGGGTGGGCGGGGCAATTCCCTTTATTTCTCTGCTCTCTGAGGTCTTTCCGCAGGCCGCCGTGTTAGTCACCGGGGTGGAGGACCAGGAGTCTCGCGCCCACGGAACAAACGAGTCTGTCGACCTGGGGATGCTTCGGCGAACTGGCCTCACAGAAGCGCTATTTTTTGCCCGGCTTTCCCAGCTGGGCTAAGGAATTGTTCATTCGAATCGCGTTACACTGGGGGAAGATCAACGAGGAGGAAGCCCATGTCTCAGACACTCGATGCCGGTTCGTCAGCGCTCACCCACGGGGTGGCACTGTCTGACGCGGCTGCAAAAAAGGTGAAAAGTCTGATTGACCAGGAGGGCAGAGACGACCTTCGCCTTCGTGTCGCCGTGCAGCCGGGAGGATGTTCGGGCCTGATCTACCAGTTATTTTTTGACGAGCGGTTAATGCCCGATGATCTTGTTGCCGAGTTTGACGGTGTGGAACTTGTCGTCGACAAAATGAGCTCCCCGTATTTGGAAGGCGCCAAGGTGGATTTCGAAGATTCCATCCAGAAGCAGGGTTTCACCATCGACAATCCGAACGCTGAAGGCAGCTGCGCCTGCGGAGACAGTTTTAGTTAGAAAAGTACGAAAAGTCGAGGTGGTTGCCCGCGTGGATGGTCACCGGGGAGGGCCGCCTCGTCTAAGATAGAGACGTTGTCAAGCAGGAGAAAGGGCACTCGTGTCACCCAGCCGTAAACGGACCGTGAAAGTTACTGCGATTCTTGCAGGGTTGAGCCTCCTTCTCGCCGGGTGCACCGAACAGTTGGCCCTGGGCTGGTTGCCCACTGAGCGTGGCCTCACCAACCAGGTAGACCGAGTTATTGACCTGTGGGTGTATTCCTGGCTGGTTCTCATGATTATCGGTGTGGTCACCTGGCTGCTGATTATTTGGGCGGCCGTTGTGTACCGTCGGCGTAAGGGCCAGACGGGCCTTCCCGCCCAGTTGCGCTACAACATGCCGATCGAAACCTTTTATACGATCGTTCCATTGATTCTTGTATTGGGCTTTTTCGCGTTCACTGCCCGTGACCAGGTGGCCATTGAGGCCCCACTGGAAGACCCCGACGTCACCATTGAGGTGTTCGGTAAGCGCTGGGCGTGGGACTTCAACTACATCAACGAGGGCGTGTACTACTCGGGTATTCAAGCCCAGGAGCTGCCATCTGGGCCGATTGATGCCGCCTCACTGCCGAAGCTGTATTTGCCGGTGAACGCCAAGGTCGAAGTCATTATTGAATCTCGTGACGTTATTCACTCGTTTTGGGTGGTGGACTTCTTGTACAAGAAGGACATGATTCCTGCCCGCACCAACTACTGGTATTTCATTCCGCAAAAAGAGGGTGTGTATCGGGGTAAGTGCGCGGAACTGTGCGGCGAGTACCATTCGCTGATGCTCTTTGAAGTGCACGTTGTGAGTCAGGCTGAATACGATCGAGAAATGTCTAGGTTGCGCCAGGCAGGTAACGTTGGGCGACTTGGGCCGGAGTTTAACGTGCTTCAGAATTTGCCGGGAACAGGAACAACTGCAATCGGAGAGGACCAGTAAGCGATGACGACCACAGCACCCCGTCCCAACGTCCAAGAGGTTCCTCCCGGCCTCTCCAATGCCACGGTTGCCCGTAAAGGGAACCTTTTCGTTGACTGGTTGACCACCACCGACCACAAGAAAATCGGCTATCTGTATCTGATTACCTCGTTCATCTACTTCCTTATCGGTGGTGTGATGGCGCTGGTGATTCGAGCACAGCTGTTTGCCCCCGGCCTCGAGATTGTTGCCACCAAAGAGCAGTACAACCAGCTGTTCACCATGCACGGCACCATCATGCTTCTCATGTTTGCAACCCCCCTGTTTGCCGGGTTTGCGAACGTGTTGATGCCACTGCAGATTGGGGCGCCCGATGTGGCTTTCCCGAGATTAAATGCTTTGGCCTACTGGTTGTTCAACTTTGGGTCGCTGATCGCTGTCGCTGGGTTTTTGACCCCGCAGGGTGCGGCATCGTTTGGTTGGTTCGCCTACACTCCACTGTCGAGCCAGACGTTCACGCCAGGCCTTGGCGGAAACCTGTGGGTGTTTGGTTTGGG
>SKHB01000023.1 GCA_007117135.1 Microbacteriaceae bacterium
ACCATCAGCCGGATTTCGACGAATAGGTCGAGCGTCCCGGAACGGGATTTCGGGCACTTACGGACCGTGGGGGGTCGCTGACGTTGACCCTGTGTGTTGACCTCGGCGGCCAGGTACCTGTTCCTTCTCGTGATCTTCCGCCCGTGAGAGGTTGTCCCGGACGAACCCGTAGAGCCCTTCCCGGTGCCGGCGTGGCGACTTCTGCATCCTCTCGGCGTGCGACTTCCACTGCCGGACCTCCTCTCGGTGCTTCCTCCTGCGGGCCTTCTCGGCATCCGAGAGCTTGCCACGTCGCCAGGAGTGAGGCTCGGGCGGGGCAGGAGAGCAGACGTAGGTGCGGGGCGGCGTAGGCTCTCTGACGGGTTCCTGGACGGCATCCGCCTGCTCTGCCGGCGGGAGAGCCTCCTGCTCCTGCTCCTCTTCCACCGAGGTGTCCGTGGTGACGGCAATCGTCCCCTGGAATCGCTTCCGGTAGGCGGAGACCATGACCTCTTCGACCCGCCGGCGGTGGCGTGCCTGGTAGACCAGGGAATCGTGCACGGGCACCACGGCGTCGATCCCTTCTTCCTGGAGCCGTTCCATGACGTCCAGGATGAGCTCGGCATCTTGAGCCTGCAGGTCGATTGCCCTCGTCTTCCAGAAGTACTCCCAGAGCGTGGGGCCGTCGTGACGGAAGGTGGTGTACCTCCCGTAGTACATCCGTGAGATGAACTCCCAGTCCCTCTCTGTTACCGAGAGCCGCTCGTCCCTCTCCTCTTCCGTGATGTTCTCGAGGTCGTACTGCCGGTAAACGGATTTCCGAAACGACGCCAGGGTGGGCTCCTCTTCCCCCTGGTACCCGATGAGGTACGAATGCACGGCCTTGGCCAGCCGGCGCGACCACCCCGTGAGCTTGTCTGCGAGGGCCTGGTGCACGTCCCCTCTGAGGTCGTTACGCACTGGAAGGCCGGCGGCCTGGTAGTAGGAGTCCACCAGCATCCGAGGGTGGAGAGAGGAGTAGTCAGTCTCCGCGACCTGCTCCCCGTTGATACGCAGCTTGAGTCTTTGCTTCCCCCTCCAGTTCTGGAAGGGTGCGTACAGCCGGCCGGGGGTGACGTCCTCCGGTGTGTCGACCTGGCAGGCACCGATGCGCTTCACGAAGAGCACGCCGGGATCCACGAAGCCGTTCTGGTGTACCCCTTGTAGCGCGTTCTGATCCGTCTCCCTGAGCTTGAGTAGGTCGTCGAGGACGACTTCACGGAGCCTGGCGGGTTTCTTGAGCTCCAGCGGCAGAGGATTCTTCCCCTCCATGACCTCGACCGCATTCAACCAAGTCTCCACGAAGAGGTCGTGCAGGTCGTCGACGCACCGGAAGGCGTAGACGTCCACGTCGTAGGAGAAGAAGGAGGACTTGATCGCCTCTCGGTGGGCCCCCAGCACTCTCGTGAGTCGCTCCCCTCCGTCTACTACCTCCCGCTTGACGACCTTCGCCACCTTCCCGGACCGAGTGTGCCTGGGGGCTTTCTTGTGGTGCACGACTGCGAGCGGGGGCTCGGAGAGCAGGAACGACTCCGGGTCCAGGCCGGCCTGGAAGCGCTCCAGCTCCAGGATCGCGATGTGGTACATCCAGTCGTGAGAGACCCTGTACCCCTGGGAATGCTCGCCGGCGTCGTAGTTTCGCACCCTCGTGATGTGACCAGCGTCGCGGAGGGCATCAACCCCGCCACGGATGTCCCGTTCGCTGAGCGGGGGGATCCGCTTCCTGCTCTGCTTCGCGTAGGCCTGCTCTTCGGCGTTCCATTGAGAGACGGACCGACGGCTAAGCGTCGGGTGAGCGCTGACCACTTCCCCGTACCGGAGACACCGGAGCACGGAGCGGGTCAGGCACCGGAGAGCAACCGAGACGCTACGCAGCCGGCTCGTCTTACTCCCCCTGGGCCCCATCGGAGAATCCAGGTACGCAGTCACCGCCTCCCGAACGTCCGGAGGGCAGAGGTGGAGCTGCATGGAGAGCAGAGACTTCGCGTCCCGGTAAGGGAGGTAGAGCCTCTCCCCGTACTGGAACTCAGCGAGTGAAACTCGGTGTCGGGCTATCGCGACTACTCGGTCTCGGTTCATCTCTCCTCAAGGTTGGAGTCCGGTGTCCCCCCGGGGGACTCCAGGTGTGATGGCCGTCACACCGCCGGGGGGACCCTGAACGTAGATGAACTCATTCCCCGAGTCAACACCTCCTGTAACGAACCATACGCTCACCCCACCGACCGCGGGCTGCGCCCGCAGTAGGGTCGGTGGTGGTGGTGGTGGTGGTGCGAGCGTAACCGCACGCATGAACGCGCGTGACTCAGCCACGTAGTAGTCACGTTCCACCGCGTAGTGCGTGCGTCCCGCACGCGTGCGTTACACCAACTCCCTCTCCACCCACGCAACCACGGCGCGCGTAATAGCTCAGCGGCGGGTCTCCTCCGTTATCTATGGTACCATTGAAACCGGGTCTCCGTGTTGTAAGATCGCGGCACGGTTGAGGAATCCGGTCGTGGGAGGCCTCGAAAACGTTGTAAATGGCGACCCCTTCACGCTCGAATAAATCCGGAAACTATTTCCAGGGGACGGGAGATTTCCGGAAACTATTTCCAGGATCGTCACGGGTATTTCCGGAAACTATTTCCAGGGGACGGGAGATTTCCGGAAACTATTTCCAGGATCGTCACGGATATTTCCGGAAACTATTTCTGAGGGGCCCACGGGAGGGCCTCCGCTACTTCGCCGGCGGGAGAGCTTAGGGCAACGGAATCATTGACCTTGAGGGGCAACATCGCTAGACCTTCGGGCATACCAGGAGACGACCTCCTGGATGACTCCAGTGAAGAGGGAACCCATGCCAAGCACGAAGACGAATCACACGAAGTCCGCCTCCGCTACTCCCGCCGGCGGGAAGGGCCCCGGGCCGCGGGCGAAGTCCGCCAACGTCCCTTACCTGGTCTACCGGGCCGTCTTCTCTGCCATGCAGAAGGACGTCCAGAAGGACCTCGACTGCCTCATGAGGGTGAAGAACTGGGACGCGGACGTTGACGAGGACTGGGCCGACCGTCTCGTTGACCTCTACGTCGAGGGTCTCATGGACGACGACTCCCTTCCTGATTGGGCATACTGGGACGCCGTGGACGATCCGAAGCGCCAGGAGTGGGGTCAGCGGTACCAGCTCACCCTCGGGGAGATCCGGGTCTACTTGGGCGTCTTCCAGACGAAGAAGGTCTGGCGTCGCGCGAAGTACGCCGTCTGGGTCCGATGCCCCGATGGAGGGGAGCTGTTCCTTACCTGTGGGAAGCACCCCGCCCTGCTTCTGTCTGGACTGTTCACTGCGTTGAACTGGGCGATGACGAACTGGAATCACATCGAAGAGAGCCAGAAGGCGCTCGGGATGCCCACGCTGTCCCGTCACCTCGGCTACTTCCTGCAGCTGGCCGGTATGCTGTCCGTGTGGCAGGGCATCCGTTCCCGTCTTCGCCGGCGCGGCAAGACGAGCCTCCTGGGTCGCGGGTACGTGAAGAAGGTCCTGCCCCTCATCCCGGCCGACGACTCCGTGAGGACCGCGGTAGCGAAGTTCTGCTCCGGTCCTCCCGCTGATCTCCAGGGCGTTGTGGAGCTCGTCCGTGCCGGCGGTACGGGGTGGAGGGACGCTGACGCCGTCTTCAACCTCTACCACGATTGCCGGTCCCAGGCTGAATGGGACGCGGTAGGCCTTCCTCGGGAGGAGGAGGAGAAGCCTTCCGATCCCCTGGCCGACATCAGGGACCTGACTGACGCTGAGGTGATCGACCGATTCTTCCCGGATATGAAGGAGGAGATGACGGAGTGGCTGAAGCAGGTCCCAGCCGAGGTCAAGTTCCACTGACCGGTTGACCCGCCCGCCGGCTCGCGGTACCGTCCCTGTCAGCGCAACCCGGACCGCGACTTCGGCAAGGGTGTCGCCCTCCGGGTTCCCAGGACCCCGCTTCACATTTCGAGGCGGGGTTTCCTGCGTCAGGGCCCAGGTATTGACCCCGGCGCGACGGTACGTCACACTGAGGGAGTCGGGTCTTGCCCCCGGCGTTCACCCTTGCCCCGGAGTCCATCATGGAACCCGCCGTCGACTACCGTGCCCACTACCGCATCGCTCTCCTCTTCGCCCTGGTGCAGAGCTTGCTCTTCGCCGCCTACGTCTTCTCCACCGCGGGAGCGTGAACATGCTACCCAGCCGAGCCAAAGCCCGGGAGGTACACGAACTCCTGGGAGCCTTCGTCACCTCTCCCCTGCGCACCGAGCACTCAAGCGGAGTCGGTGTCGTCGTGCTCGAAGCCGTCCTGGAAGAATTCCAGGAAGACCTCGAGGCGCTGTGGGAGCACCCCGGCCTCGACGCCGACAAGCTGACGTGGGCCTTCGTCAACATGGACCTGGTCGACTTGGAGTCCATGCGTCCCGATCAGTGGTCCCAGGTCAGGGCCATCCGGCGCGACGGGGCCTCCCTCCTCGAGACCTGGGAGCGATTCTGCGTCGCTCTCTCTTACTACTCGACCTACGCCAGCGCCGTTGAGCGTATTGGTCTTGCCCCGGAGTCCGCGTGAAGTACGTCATCACCCTTGAGGGTGGCACCGTGACGGTGTCGCCTCTACCGCCGGAGGGGCCGCACCTCCTCTTCCTGGCAGCCGCTGCCGAGCTCCTCGACTGCACTCCCCCCGACCTTCTCGTCGGCGCGACCCGAGACGTCCTTGTGATTCGCGTCGGCCCTCACAAGGTGTACCCGTCATGAGTGCCCGCAGAACTGAAGCCAGCATCGCCGACCTCTACCACAGTGTGGAGAAGCTCACCGCGGCACTGGGCGTCCTTACCTCGCAGTTCCTGGACCTGCAGGAAAGCATCCGTCTCATGGGCGAAGAGCTTGAGCACATCCGGGACTGCGTCGATACCGTGCCGGCGCGTACCGACCCCGGCGACCTTCAGGTAGAGCTGGTCTCCTCACGACCCCGGGCTAATAGGGACCTGTAACTCCCCGCAACTCATCGAGTAGCGGGTCCCTTGAAGAGAAAGTTCCAGAAAAGGTCCCCCGAAGGTATTGACTACCGGGGGGCTTCTCGTTTACCTTGATGGGGAAGCCGAGGGAATCCCTCCCCGGCGAAACACCCTTGCCAAGGTGAACCCATGCAGACCTCAGCCACGAACCCCTTCGCCTACCCCGATCACTTCGTCGACGAAGCCGTCCGTATTTGGCGTGTCCTCGCACTGAGCCGCCAAGTGCTCCGCCGGCTGCGTGCCTGGGTCGGCGAGGACATCACCGACCTCCGGGTCGCGAATCTTCGCCACGCCATCAAGGCCGGACGTGACCTGACGGCCGCGATGGATATGACCCGGCAGGGGTGCCCTGCCGCGTTCGACCTCGAGTTCATTGAGTTCACGGAAGTCTTCCACCGCGACCTCGAGGTTCTGGAAGCGAACCCGGTCGCCCTCAACGAGTTCGAGAAGGGGCTCCTGGAGCTGTGCCAGGACCTGGTGCGCCGCGTGGCCGGCGACGAAACCGCCGATGACCTGGCAGGGCTTGAGTGCGCGAACGTCATCGACCTCGACAACCTCGACGGCCTGGTGATCGCCCACTCGGACCTCCTGGCCGTCACGGATGGGATGTTGGCAGCCCTGCTCCGGTACCAGATGTTCCGGCTCGAGGAGCGCGTCGTGAAGGTCCTCAACGACCTCAAGCAACTCGCCGCCGACCTGGACTGACTCCCGTCCCCCTGGACCCCCTGTTTCCACCCCCCTCCCAGCGAGTACACCATGAAGACCCCCTCCCGCGCCCTGGTAGGTAACTTCCTCCCCACCGTGACCATCGAAGCCCCTCCGGGGACCTGCTTCGTCATCGGGGCCTCCCGCAAGGTCCTCGACGTCTACCGGGATGAGGACCCCGGCCAGCAATGGCGGCAGGTTCCGTTCCACGACGGCGGTCACTCGAGCTACGAAGTCAACATGCTCGGCGACATCCGACGCACGCACACCCAGAACGGCACCGAGCTCGACGAATCCGCACGCGAAGACCGGGTCCTGAGCCCGTCCGTGAAGCCCGACGGATACCGCTACGTGGTGCTCTACATCGAAGGCAAGCGACGCGAGGTCGGCGTGGCTTGGGCCGTTATGGCCGCCTGGGTGGGCCCCCGTCCCGTGCTCAACGGCGTGAAGATGGACGTCGACCACGTCGACGCCGACCCGGCGAACAATGCCATCGACAATCTCCAGTACGTGACCCGCTCGGAGAACATGTACCGGCGCGTGACCAAGAAGGGCGGTCGTTGCACCATCCCGGACTCCCTGGTCTTGACCCTGCGTGATCTCTACTGGGCCAAGGGCAGGACCACCCGGCAGCTCGTCAAGATGTTCGGGGAGATTCCCGCCAGCACGCTCAAGAAGATCGTGTACGGGCAGACCCGGGTGAAGGCCGGGTTCCCGGACGGACTGAGCCTCGAGCAGTGGAAAGAGCGCAGGAGGCTCCAGAAAGCCGTCGACGCCGCTCCCGCACCCGAGGTACCGACCGGGCCCTCCGAAGCCGGTGTCGAGGACCTGGTAAAGCGAGACTCGGCACTTTGAGTTAGAGCGAGGGTAGACTGCCCATGTCCACCGGCACGTCCCCTCCCTGAATCCCTGGTCCCGGTCCCGCGGTACCGAGCCCGCCGGCGGCGTTGAGATCGAAGCCGACCGGGTTCCCTTCCGCCACCATGACGGCCCCCAACAAGGCGTCGAGCTCGTCGCAGTGGGTGCGTTCGTTGCCCCACTTGTCGTAAGGCTTCGTGACGCGGCCCTTGTCGTCGACCTGGGCGGCCGCGATTTGAGCCCGGAGCAGCTCGAACTCCGGGGGGATGATGATGCTTCCGTCCGCCGCCATGGTCTGCAATTTCTCCACGCTCCTCGAGTAAAAGGTCGGGGAGTACGTGGTAGGCACGCAGCGCTGGTCGAGCTGCAGGGCCTGCGCGATGCTGTAGCCGATCCCGGACTGGTCGAGGACGTACTTCCGGACACGGTAGGCCGCGACGCGCTCTTTGATGGCGGTCGGCTGTGCCGCCAGCGGCACGCGCCACCGGGACTCGGAGTGGCGAACGACCCACTGGCCTCGGGAGTTGAGGCCGAGGACCACGATGGCGGTGGGGTCCTGTACGGCTCCGACGTCGACGCCGGCGACGTGCCGGGTGTACCGAGAGCAGTCCGGGAACTGGAGCTCCCGTAGACGGGCCTGGGAGATGACCGAGCCCCCGAAGCCGGCGAACTCGCACTCATACCAGCGCGCCCAGTGATGGGGCAGCATCCTGAGCTTCTGGCGTTCCAGGTGTTCGGGGAGTTGCGGGTACACGTCGCTGATGCGTACCAGGTAGGGCTGCAGGTCATTGCGCCACGCCTCCCACCGGGCGCCTTCGTCGTGGAGCATCCTATCCAACCAGTGACCGGGTTCGGTGGCGTTCGTGCTGATGATGAGTCGGTACCTGTCCTCGGAGCTAGTGGCACTCATCGCCTGAGAGAGGATTTCCTCGATGTCGTTGTCATTGGCTCCGAGTTCGTTGAGGATGACGTGGCAGTGGTAGCCCTGGAGGTTTTCAGGCACCGAGGTCAACGCCGTCAGGGTCCCTCCCGACGTCGCGTGACTGACCTCCAGCACGGAGTCGGTGTCGAGGGGGAAGGAGACCACTCCGTCCCGGTCGAGGGCTTTGACCATCTTGCGGAGCTGCCGGATGAACTTCTTGTTCTGTCGCTCCGAGAGCGAGAGGATGACCACGTCGTCGCCCTGCTCGAGTGCGAGGAGGACGAACCACTGGAGAAGGAAGTCCTTGCCGGCGCCGCGGCAGCCCACGATGCAGACCTCCTTGCGTTCCTGGATCATCTTCCAGGCCCGCTTCTGCCAGTCCCTGAACTCTGGTTGCGCGGCTTCAGGCATCGAGCATGGTGCGAGTCAAGGCTTCCACGGTCAGGGCGTCGCTCTCGACCTGCACCGGGCGTGCCTTCTTCCGGAGATCGGCGCGCTCGGCGGCGTCCATCCGCTTACGCTCATTGTGTACGTGCGACTGGAGGCTATCCAGGACGGACTTCATGCGGAGCCAGGCGTCTTGCTTCTGTTCGTAGCTGCCCGCGTTGAAGTACTCCGACCGGGCGGCGTCCCAGAGGAACTTGTAGCTCGGCAGGAAGACGGGGACCTCTTCGGCGCACTGGAACGTGCCACGGAGCTCTCCTGACTCGGGGTCGACCTCGAGAACGCTGCCGGGACTCGGCTTCGGGATCCCGCGTCCGATGACGGTGTCGGCGAGGTCGGTTTGAGCCACTGGCCGGGTAGACTGCCTGGCACCCTTCTTCGCTCCCAGGGCAACCTGCGCAGCCGGCGCGACCCGGTTGGCCGGCGGCCTCTTACTTGCTCGGTTCGCCATTGAGGGCCTCGGTCGAGGAGCACCCCACGCAACGGGCCCGCATAGCTGCGAGCTCGTTGAACAAGGAAGCGTTCTGTTCCCGAAGCACGCCGACCTCCTCGTTCACGGCCCTGAGCCGATCCTGTAGAGTGTCGACCAGCTCCCGCAGGCTCTCGAGTGCGGCTTGCTGGGCGTCGATGTTGCGTGCTTCCCGCTTGTCCCTGATGGACAGTGCGTGCGTGACCAGTCCGGCAAGGTACATGGCAACCACAGTGATTGCCCCTGCCACGACCTGGAGGACGCTGAGTCCCGAATCTTCCATGACGTCATCCGTGTAGAGGGGAGGAGGTGCTCCTGCGTCGGAATAACCGACGAACAGTCCGGGGTGAGGGGCTGCGATAGGGGTCATGGTGTTGCCTCCGTGTACCATACCGTGTTTCCTGGAATAATCAGGGCCCTACCCTCCTTGGCGACGAACTCGTCGACGGCGACCTGGACGCCGGGGTGGTTCGGGTGCCCGTAGTCGTGGCCGGCCAGGATTCCGCCCGCGCGCACCTTCGGGTACCAGGCGGCGATGTCCTTGCGTACCGCGTCTTCACTGTGGTCGGCGTCGATGAAGACCATGTCGACGCTCCCGTCCTCGAACTCCCGGGCTGCCTCCCAGCTCAAGGATTGAATCGCGGTGACGC
>SKHB01000078.1 GCA_007117135.1 Microbacteriaceae bacterium
CAATGTGCCAATACTCGGCCACTGACGGTGTGCCAAATAGTTGGCATAGAACACACCTTGGCCAGTTCGCCATCGGCCGGGCAGGGCTCATCATCACCGAAGCAACGGCAGTAAACCCTGAAGGGCGCATCAGCCCCGGCTGCACCGGTATCTGGACTACCGAACAACAACACGCCTGGGAACCCATTACGGCCTTCTCCAAGAGCCAAGGTGTCCCGATGGCTATCCAGTTGGCTCACGCGGGCAGAAAAGCTGCCACCAGAATCCCTTTTGAAGACGGCCCTGCAGCTCTAGATGCCTCCGAGGGCGGCTGGGAGACGGTCGCTCCCTCAGCGATTGCTTTTGGTGCCCTTCACAAACCCCACGAAATGGCCACCGACGACATTCAGAAGCTGGTGACCGACTTTGGTGACGCCGCCACAAGAAGTGTTGCCGCAGGTTTTGATGCGATCGAAATACACGCCGCCCACGGGTATCTTCTGCACGAATTTTTGTCCCCGCTGTCTAACCACAGAACTGACGCCTATGGCGGTGTGTTTGAGAATCGAATACGTGTGGTGGTGGAGGTTATTGACGCTGCCAGAAACGCCATCCCAGACACTATGCCCCTGTTTGTTCGTATCTCCGCCACCGACTGGGTGGAGGGGGGTTGGAGCCTTGAAGAATCTATTGACCTGTCACGGGCTATGGAACAACGAGGTGTTGACTTCATTGACGTGTCTAGTGGTGGCCTCGACCCCGCACAAACCATCACCCTAGGGCCTGGGTATCAGATGCCTTTCGCGAAAGCCATCAAAGAAGAGGTGAAGGGTGCTGTCGGGGCAGTGGGGCTTATCACTACCCCAGAACAAGCCCAAGAGGCTCTAGACGGGTCGGTGGCGGACGTAGTGCTAATGGCCAGGCAATTCCTCAGAGAGCCCTATTTTGCACTGAGGGCAGCTGAAGAGCTCGGGCAAGAGCTTCCCTGGCCTGGGCAGTATTTGCGGGCTCGCCCCAGCCCAAAATAGAAAGTTGGGGGTGTTTTTGCCACCTAAGCGGGTGGTCTGGTGGCCTGGGCAACCAGTTCTAGGATGTTTGCATACTCGTGTCCGGTGGCGCGAGTCATCGCGATTTCGCAGGTTTTGTTTGATGAGGCGTAGTGGCTCGGGTTCACACCCTCTAGCTGTTTCACCATTGACGCGGTTGCACTCGCGGTGAGTTCAGGGAAGAGCATGCCCCGGTCGCCAGCGAACCCGCAACAGTTCCACTCTTGCGGAACGACCACGTCTGTGGCGATGTGTTGGGCGATGGCAATCAGGTCGCCGGTGACGGCCAGTTTTTCGGCCGAACAGGTGGGGTGAAGGACAACTTTCTCTAGCGGGGAAGCAACCGGCAATAGCGGCAGCAACCCCGCCACGAACTCAAGGGCGTCCTGGACAACTACCCCCAACTCGCTGGCCATTTTCTTGTACCCTTCGGTGCACGAGCTCGCGTCAGACACAAACACCACATCACCTGACACCTCGGAAGCGGCTTTCTCGAAGACGTCCCGAATAACAGCAAGGCCTGTGGGCAGGCCCTTCGACGACCATGGTGTCCCGCAGCACAGACCCTCTGGCTTATCCAGGGTGGCAACACTCACCCCTGCCCGCTCACACAGCTCCACAAACGCAACCCCTGCCCCCTCACCGGTGCGAGAGCCAAACATGGAGCCTGTGCAGGAAGACAGAAGAATCACGTTGGTGTTGTCGGCGCGGGCCAGTGTGGGGCGACGTGAGCCACCTCTGGGAAGATCACGTGACCAGTGCGGAACATCCGATCTGCCCAGAATCTTCCTTGCCACAGCCGTCGTTCCAGACACGAGTGGGGCAGGGAGGTAGTGCGCAATGCTGAGCCCGCGGGCAATGATTCTGGTGGTGGTTGACCAATTTTTTGCCGCGATGCCCCACACCAGGTTCCTCATGGGGCTGGGTTGTTCTTTTCTCAGGCGCTTAACCAGGCTTCCGGTGTCAATATCCACCGGGCACACTGTTTGACACATGCCATCAACAGCGCAGGTGTCGAGGCCCTCATACTGGTAACTCTTTTCCAGCTGATTGGCCAATTTTTTGTTGCCGTCAAGTTCAGCCTGGGCAATATCCCGGCGAATAACAATGCGCTGTCTGGGCGTCAGAGTGAGGTCTTTACTCGGGCACACCAGCTCGCAATACCCACACTCCACGCAGCTGTCGGCTTCTTGTTCAATATCTGGCACCGATTTCAGGTTGCTGATGTGGGCGTGGGGGTCATCAGAGATGATGACACCGGGGTTTAGCATCCCCTCCGGGTCAAAAGCCTCCTTGATGGCGACCATAACCTCATAGAGTTCATCTCCGTATTGGCGCCTCACGTAGCCGGCCATCATGCGGCCTGTTCCGTGCTCAGCTTTGAGGGTCCCGCCATTACCCAACACCAGCTCAACCATGTCGGCCGTGAAAGCTTCAAACCGGGCAATATCCTCGGGGGTGGCAAAGGACTGGTTCAACAAAAAATGAATGTTGCCATCTTTGGCATGACCAAAGATGACCGCATTCTGATAGTTGTAAGTGGCAAAAAGGCCCTGTAACCCGACCACGGTGTCCAACAGCTTCTCCATCGGCACACAAATGTCTTCCAGGAGCGATAACTGCCCAGAGGGCCGGGTCGCCGCCACGGCGGCAAATAGCCCCTTCCGCACTTTCCACAGCGCTTGTCTCAGCGCTGGGTCATCACCAAAAGCACTGGGCGGAAGCGGCGCGAGGGATTCCATGAGAGCGGGAACGCACGCCGTCATGGCCTCGAGCTCTTCGGCGGAGGTGGCACGGTATTCCAACAGCAGGGCAGCTTCACCCGGGGTGGGGGTGTCAGGCAACATCTTTCGCACCTGCTCGTCTTGCCTTGCCACACGAAGACTTGTCTCATCCATCAACTCCGCCACTGCTACCCCCGATGCCACAATCTCCGGCAGTGCTGTGGTGGCGTCTTGGAGGGAAGCAAAGACGAGAAGACCGGTGAGGGCGTGGGAGCGGAGGGGGACGGTGTCAAACACGGCTTCCGACAGGAAACCTAGTGTTCCCTCGCTGCCGACCATCAGTCGAAGCAAAATATCAACGGGGGTGTCGTAGTCGAGGAAAGAGTTCAGGCCATACCCCATCGTGTTTTTGATCGAAAACAGTCTGGTGATGGTCTCCACCGACTCTGCGTTTCCTCGAATGCGGTCACGAAGGTCAACAAGGGTTCGATACAGCTCCGGTTCGCCGACAGCCAACTGGCTATCGGCGTCCATGTCAGCGGTGTTGATTACCGTCCCCGACGCCAAGACAATGGTGGCGGAGCGCAGAGTCTTATAGGTGTTTTCTGTTGTCCCACACGCCATGCCGCTGGAGTTGTTGGCAACGACACCACCAATGGTGCAGGCCACCTCACTGGCGGGGTCTGGGCCAAGCTGCCGACCGAGGCGCATCAGCCGGCCGTTCACTACCCGAAGGCCCACCCCCGGCTCCACCGCCACCTCAAGCCCGTCACGGCGAATCTCCATGTTCGTAAATCCTCGACGAATATCGACCAACAGCCCGTCGGTGACACCCTGGCCGGACAGGCTTGTCCCGCCAGAGCGAAACGTCACCGGGAGTTTGCGACGTCTCGCCTCAGCTAAGACCGCCACCAGTTCCACTGCTGAACCCACCCTCGCGACGGCATCAGGAATCAGAAGAAAATGGGAAGCGTCGTGGGCCAGCGCGTGGCGGGTGATTAGGTCGGCGTCGATTGGTGGGGGAGTTAGCGAGGTGGTGGTCATATTTGCGGCAGATTCTTTGGTTCGGTCGGCGCGTGCGCGATTTCTCGTCTCATCATCGTAAAAAACTGTTAAGTGCTTTCGGCGGTAGTCATCTGGCTCATTGTGTCACCGAGCATTGGACGATTGGCTCTGTAACTGTTTTATCAGGGTGGGCAACTCAGCCAACTCGTCTGGGTTACTGAGTGCGGAACCGAGGGCTACTGTTCGAACACCAGCATCTTTCAAAGGAAAAACGTCGGCCACTCGAAGGCCTCCGGTCGCGATGAATTGTGCTTCAGGGAAGGGTCCACGTAATGCCTTGAACCATTCGGTTCCCAGGTGAGCTGCGGGAAACGCTTTCAGCCAGTTGAGACCTGATTTGATCGCGTGGTGCACCTCTGTTGGGGTGGACACCCCAGGAATTGACGGAAGGCCAGCTGATTCAGACTGTTTCACAATGTCGACATCGAATCCTGGACTGACGGTAAATGCTGCCCCAGCAGCCACCGCGTCCTTGACGTCCGAAGAACGTGTGACTGTTCCAGCCCCAATGATTGCCTTTTCTCTGTGTTTACCGGCTTCGACTACGGCTTCGAGCGACTCGACATCGTCGGGGGATTGCAGGGTGATTTCGATGACGTGAATGCCCGTCCCCCAGGCAAGGTTGGCGAGTCGGATGCTTTCGTGGGGGCCTAAGCCCCTAAAAATCACCATAAGCGGGTTCGGTTCAAACATGTTAGATAACACGTCAGCAGAAGCGGTTTTCACGAATTTTTCCCTTCAACATCAGTGGGCACGTCGGCGATAGACACGAGTGTTTTGGCGGCTCGCTCGTGCCCACGCGCGAGTCGGGATTCGCTGGATAACCCTTTCAGCATGCCACTGAGATATCCGGCGGCAAAGGCATCACCCGCTCCGACAGCTTCGACAACCTCCACCGGTAGAGAGGGGACAAATACTTCTCCGCTGGAGGAGAACTCGAAAGCCCCCGTCGAATCGTTTTTCACAACAAGCGAGTCGACGTTGGGGAAAAGGCCGCGAACATCTGAGGGTGTCTCACACCCCCACAGTTCGTGTGCTTCGTCGAGGCCAACAAAGACAACATCAGCCAGGCGACAAAGGTCGCTCAACTCTGGTCCAGCAACGCTGGTGGGCCACAATGCTGAGCGGTAGTTGACATCAAGACTGATGATGGTCCCTGCTTGCCGCGCGCGGTGAGCGACGTCGTGTGCAAGGGCGCGACAAGTGTCTGATAGCGCTGGCGTTATTCCGGTCAAATGCACGACTTTTGCAGACTGTAGTAATTCTTCAGGCATCATCTCCGGTCCCATCCGAGAGGCTGCAGAGCCCGCACGGTAGTACGAGGGGCCTTTGCCTGGGTCCTTGACATAAAGTCCGGTCGGCGCGTCGGGGTCCCTACTGAGATGAGCCATATCCAGACCTAGTTCGGAGAGAATTCGTTTGAGTCGCCGCCCTAAAGCATCCGTTCCTACCGCGCTCACCCAGGTGACTGAGTGACCCAGTTGGTGAAGGTGAACGGCGACATTAGATTCCGCTCCACCGACGTGCAGTGCGAACAAGTCGGCAGTATCAACGGCATGCCCATCAGAAGGTGTGACAAGAATCATTGACTCCCCAATGGTGACAACATCAAGGTGTCTTGGCGAACTATCTGATTTTTTGTCTGTCATCACGGATTCCCTTGGGTGGCGTGTCCGCCTAAGACCGATCGAAATACAGCGAATTGATACCCGAGTCGACGGGCATCAGGGTGCCATTGGTGGAGCCGGCGAGCGGGCTCAACAGGTAACTGATGGCTTCCGCTACTTCCTCAGCGCTGACAAGGCGTCCGTGGAGCTGCCGGGCAACAAGCTTTTTTCTCTCTAGCTCAGGGTCGGCAGCTTGGTTGAGTAGGCGAACCACCCACGGTGTTTCGGTTGTTCCCGGACACACAGCGTTCACCCGGAGGCCTTGTTTGAGGTAATCGGCGGCCATCGCCAGAGTGAGTGACACGATTGCCCCTTTTGACGCGCTGTAGAGGGCGCGGTTGGGAAATCCTGTCGTTGCTACGACGGACGCCACGTTCACAATGGCAGAGTCGGGATGGCTGAGAAGGTGGGGCACAACTGCTTGGGTGACTCGAACTGTTCCCATCACGTTGGTGTCGAGAACTTTTGCCCATTCGTCATCGTCGTTATCCATGATGGTGCCCCCGGCACCAATACCGGCCGCGTTGACAAGAAGATTCACTCCGCCCCAGTGGGCAACAGTTTTGTCGACTGCTTCACCAATGGCAGCTCGGTCGGTGACGTTTACTTCGTGGGCCATGATGTTGTCGTTGGTTGATTCGAACCGGGATAGGTCAAATGAGGCCACCTTCGCCCCGCCCGCGACCAGTCGGTTGACGGTGGCTTGCCCTATTCCCGACGCGCCACCGGTGACGATGGCGACTTTTCCTTCAAACGTGTTCACGAGGGGTCCTTTCAGGAAGCGCGGACGACGCGCTGTTGTTGTGACCCCAGGCCATCGATGGCCAGGTCGACAGTGTCGCCGTCAGTGAGGTAGGGGAAGCGGCCAGAGAGGGCGACACCTTCAGGTGTCCCTGTCAAAACAATGTCACCGGGTTCCAAAACGGTGAACTGGCTGAGGTCTCTCATGATGTCGTCAACACTGAAAATCATGTCTTCAGTGTTGGAGTCTTGGCGGGCTTCACCATTGACCCACGACTGCAGTTGAAGCGCCCGCGGGTTCACGTCACCGGCTGGCACAATTGACGGCCCGAGGGGCAAAAAGCCCGGGCCACTCTTTCCTTTCGACCATTGGCCGCCGGACACTTCTAGTTGCCAATGACGGTCGGAGAGGTCGTTGGCGAGAGTGAACCCGAAAATGTAGTCAGCAGGGTTGTCGTCAGGCCCCAATTGCCATGCTCGCTTTCCCACAACAATGGCCAGTTCCACCTCCCAATCCACTTTTGAGAAACCGGGGGCAATCACAATGTCATCGTTTGGTCCGGCCAGCGTGTGCGGGGGTTTGAAAAAGATGACCACATTCTCCGGCGGCTCTGCACCACCCTCTGCCGCGTGTTTGGCGTAATTCATGCCCACGCAATACACCGCCCCGGGCTTCGCAATAGGCGCACCGATGCGCATCGAATCAGCGTCATCAACGTCGGGCAGGCTGGCCAGTTGCTGGGACACGGAGTCGACGCTGTGTGCGGCGATGAAGCCGGGGGTGATGTCGTCGGTGAGTGGGCGGAGGTCTTTAGCTACCCCGTCAACGATGATGAGGGGAATTTCGTGGCCGAGGTGGCCGCGTCGTTGAAACTGCATCACTGTGGTGTCCTGTTCTGTTTTGTCTTTAGTGGTCGATGGGGTCGTCAAAGTCGGAATCCCGTTTGTACGCCCGCGGTGTGTCTAGGTCTTCGCTGGTGAGTTCAATAGGCAAGGGTTCATCCTCCAAAAAGCTCAACAACAAGACCCGGTGCGGGGGTGTCAGCGATTTCAAACACCGACCCGGCGAGGGGATCAGTGGCGGGGTTCAGACCAGAGGCTGCTGACGTAACCCACAGTCGGTCACGTGCAGGGCCAACAAAAGCCAGGGATGTGGGCTGTTTGGTGGGGATTGTCATCCGGGAAACAATGCCACCGTCTGGCGAAAACTCTGTCACCTGTGATGCCCCAAATTCCGCCACCCATACGTGTCCTCGCGTGTCGACGGCGAGACCGTCGGGGAGGCCCTCAAGAGAATCTGGGTGGGCGAACACGGTGGCATCGCCGACAATCTGTGCTGACGGGGGATCGAAGGGGAACTGGAAGACGATTTTTTCCATGCTGTCGACGAGATACATGGTGGTGTCATCGGGGCTCCAGCCAATGCCGTTGGGGAGGGTGAGCCCGGTGTGAACAATGTCGGCCTTCCAGTCGTGGTCTAACCGCCACAGTTTGCCTTCGCCCGGCACAAAGTCGAGAGTGTTACTCCCCGCCCACATCCGCCCCGATGAATCGGTTGCTGCGTCATTCATCCGATACCCCTCGGTCAGGAGGGGGACAGTGTGTGTTATTTCCCAGTTGTCGTCGAACCCAACAAAACCGGATTGGACGGCGGCAACCATCCCGCCTCCTGTGCGGGGGATAGCGGCCCCCACCATTTCGTCGTGGTGGAAAGTTTCCGTTTCACCTGGTGGATACCGGGTGGTCATGATGTGACCGGAGGGGATGTCCACCCAGTGGACAACGTTTTTTTTGGCGTTCCAAAAGGGGCCTTCGCCGACGTCGGCGGTGGCCCTGACAATGACGGTGGGTGCGCTCATGGGTGTCCTTGAGTGGGGGTGTCCTGGCGGGGGTGATGTTTAATCACTGAAATAGTCGGGGTAGAGGGATCGGTGGTCTTCGATGGTGTGAAAGATTCGGGTGGCGTGGCGCTGAATCACTTCGACGCCGAGTGTTTCGTTTCTGCTGTTGAGACAGTCAACAATCAGCTGGTGTTCTTCCACGAGGGCAGGGTTGCTGACAACGCGGGGCAGGCTCAAGCGTCGCAGGCGGTCAAGCTGGACTTTGGTGCGGCGAACAACGTCCCAAATGCGGCGGACGCCGGCTAGTTCGAAAACGTTTTGATGAAGTTTCTCGTCGGTGTCAAAAAAAGTAACAACGTCGCCCTGCTTGGCTGCCGCGGTGTTGATGTCGACAAGGCGTTGAATCTCGGTGGTGTCAAGGTGATCTTTTTGGATAGCCCGCTGAAAAGCACTGGTTTCCAGTGCGCTTCGAATAAAGGCTGCCTCTTCGACTTCTTGGAGAGATATCGGGGCGACGTAGCTTCCCACCTGGGGCACGACTGTCACCAAGCCGAGGTCGACCAGTCTCGCAATAGCTTCCCTCACGGGGGAGCGGCTCACCCCCAGCCAGTCGGCGATAGCCGGTTCGGAGATGGTTTCTCCGGGGAGCAATCGCAGGTCGCGTATTGCTTCGGTGAGAGTGTCGTAGACAGAATCAGAAATGCGGCGGGAGGTCCGGTCAGAGACCACTCGGGGGAGAGTGATTACTGGAGCACTGCGACCACTTTGAGCCTTGACAGCCCCGGAGGCGGGCTCTTTGGTGTTCTTGTTGGCGACCACGACAGCAAAATATCACGAACCGGGCTAACTTGTATACTTGTATACTTGTATACTTGAGAGTTGGAGTATGGCAACGTGGCGTCACCGTTCGGTCGCCACAGCCACACACGCTGCGTCACAGAGCCTGGGAGAACACATCATGACCACTGGCCCCACCACTGATCATGCGCTGATGTTAGCCAG